>JAYUHI010000448.1:0-3439 GCA_043767095.1 Bacteroidota bacterium | reverse complement strand
ATATTAATACACAAACTGAAGAATAGCGAGATTGTTGATCGGAGTGCTTTTGATGGTGTTAGCCTGTACAGTGATAGTAGGGTTAAATCAATTGATTTGACCCAGTCCCAATATCCTTACACGGTTGAGATTGAATATGAGGTTGAGTATAAGTTTCTCTTTTATTTCCCCAGTTTTTATGTGGTCGGAGGAGAGAAAATGTCCGTTGAAAAATCAAAATGCCAGTTTATATACCCGAAGGCAATGGAACCTCGTTTCAAGACGGTTAACGTTGACACCCAGCCTTTAACTTCCGATTTAAAGGAGGGTGTTGAGTCAAAAACCTGGATTTTCGAGAATGTTAGGCCCATTAAACTTGAACCTATGGCGGGCGATAGCGGTGATCAACTTCCTTATATTGATGCTGCTCCTCAGTTTATTGAGTATGATTCGTATTCTGGAAAAATGGACACGTGGGATAATTTCGGTAAATGGATTATCAGCCTAAACAAAGGCCGCGATGTATTGCCCGAATCAACAAAGGAGAAAATAAAAGCACTGACAGCCAATGCTAAATCAAATGAGGAAAAAGTGCGATTGCTTTACGAATACCTGCAGAGTAAAACCCGGTATGTAGGGATTCAATTAGGAATAGGAGGTTATCAACCATTCGAAGCTTCGGTTGTTGATCAAACCGGCTATGGCGATTGCAAAGCCTTGTCCAATTATATGGTGGCCATGCTTGCAGAAATAGGAATCAAAGCACACTATGCCCTCATCTATGGCGGAAAAGGTGCGCCAAATCTGGATGTGAGTTTTCCCAGCACTCAATTTAATCATGCCACTGTAGCTGTGCCCAATGGAGCAGATACGCTTTGGATGGAATGCACAAGCCAAACAGATCCATTTGGCTATCAGGGGAACTTTACAGGCAACAGAAAGGCGCTATTAATTACAGAAAATGGGGCCAAACCGGTAAACACGATCCGGTATTCAGCAGAACAAAACGTACAAAACCGTAGTGCTGATGTTTATCTTGATTTAAAAGGAAATGCCTCAGCCAAAGTAAAAACGATCTATTCTGGTCTCCAGTACGAAAATGATGGCCTCAATCAAGTCTTGAACCAGTTCGATGAACAACGGAAGTGGATACAAGAAAACACACAGATTCCATCCTTCGATTTAGTGTCATTCAACATGTTGAACCAAAAGGAGAAAATGCCTACGGCCGTGGTTAACCAAGAGCTTTCATTGCAAAGATTGTCCACCGTTAGCGGCAAGCGTCTTTTCCTAACAGCTAACCTGATGAACCGGTCAACTTCTATTCCTGAAAAAGTAGAATCCAGGAAATCAAATGTTGTAATTGGCATTGGGTACCTGGATCATGATACCATCCGGTATCACCTGCCCGAAGGCCTTTATCCCGAATTTGCCCCTGAGCCCATCAAGCATACTTCCCGGTTTGGTGAATACGAAGCCCAGTTTAAAATCGATCAGAACAAACTCATTTACATCCGCAGAATGAAAATGAAAGATGGAACCTATCCGCCTGAATCATACAACGAACTGATCGAGTTTAGAAAGAATGTGAACAAAGCGGACAATACTAAAGTGGTGTTTTTGAGTAAGACATAGGCTTACTTCAAATTCAAATCAGTTTTTTATTCAGCGGGAAGTCTGGTTCTTTCGCTACATAGTCCCACATGATCTTGTCCATGGCGCCTGGCATCCACTTGTTCAGGAAAACAGCCAGCTTGCCTTTGGTGGTGAGCACCAAATCTCGTTTCCGGCTGATCGTGGCGGTGTAAATGTGTTGCGCTACTTCTTCAGCCGTCATCATTTTACTTTCATCAAGAGGTGATTTTTTCTGCGGCTCCCCGTTGGCAACCAGGGCTGATGCCCGGATGTTGGTTCCCGTAAACCCAGGGCAGACCGAAAGAATGTGCACATCTCTTTTCATTACTTCGGTGCGGAGCGCTTCCAGAAAACCTTCCATGGCATATTTAGACGCTGAGTAGGCGCTGCGGCCCGGAATAGCCCTGCGTCCGTTGATGGATGAAATGCCGACAATGGAACCCTTGCTTTTTAAAATGTGAGGCAATGCAAATTTGGTTGCATACACGGCTCCATAAAAATTCACCTCCATCACTTTCCTGAAAACATCGAGGGTAACATCTTCAAACAGCGCTCGCATGGAAATGCCTGCATTGTTAATCAAAACGTGAATGGTGCCGTAATGCGCAATCGCATCATCAATCATTCGTTTCGTGTCCTGTTCGCTGGCTGCATCGGCCACACAACTCCTAACGGCTATTTGTTTCGCCTGCAATTCCGAAACTGTTTTTTCCAAAGCCTCCCGATTTCTCCCGGTAATAAATAGTTTTGCACCTCTGGTTCCAAACTCAAATGCAAGTGCCTTTCCTATTCCGGACGATGCACCGGTGATGACAACAACTTTGTCTTTCATGGTCAAAAAAATAAATTGAAACGATTATCCGATGTCACAGAACCTTTCACCTGTTTTCTCCCATGCTGTTGGCACGCGCTATCATATTTTCAACAGCCTGTTTTTAAATCTTCCTTACAAAGGTATTTACCGAACCGGCACTTTGCTGCCCTTGCTGCAGCAATATTGCGAAGATGGATTTGCCGCCCAAAGAGAACCAACCCAAATCATTGAAAACTTCTTCAACGAATTTACGTCAGGCATCAGCGAAAGCGAAAAGAAATCGCTGCTATTTAACTTTATTCAATACGTAGAGCGCCAAGTGGTGCTGTTCGACTCCATTGAAGATGCCGCCTTCGAGGAAGTGCATGATGTGAACGGCCGCGGAACCGTGAACGGACTGCTGCTGCGCGTTAAAGCCGAGGAAAAGGAGGAGGCGTTGAAACAGAAACTGCAGCGTTTCAAACTACGCGTGGTATTAACGGCCCATCCCACACAATTTTATCCCGGCCCCGTTCTGGCCATCTTAACGGATTTGGAAAAAGCCATCCGCGAAAACAACCTGGAACATATCAACCTGCTGCTGCACCAACTGGGCAAAACCCGGTTTATCAACAAACAAAAACCAACTCCGTTTGATGAGGCCGCCAGCCTGACTTGGTACCTGGAAAATGTTTTTTACCAGGCCATTCCCGATATCATAGTGAAGCTGGCCAAAGGATTGGAGATGGACCTGGATGAGTGGAAGAATACAGACCTGTTTAGTGTGGGCTTCTGGCCAGGTGGCGACCGCGATGGCAATCCGTTTGTCACGAATGAAATTACCTTGCAGGTTGTTCACCTCCTTAGGGAGAGGATATTAAAAAATTATCACAAGGAGATCCGGGTGCTGAAACGCAGGCTCACCTTTAAAGGCGTTGACGAAATCATTCAACTGGCAGAGAAAAAACTTTCGGCCAGCATCGAAGGCAAAGGCGGTTATATTTCACCTGATGGTTTGGTTCAGGATTTAAG
>JAYUHI010000447.1:0-8138 GCA_043767095.1 Bacteroidota bacterium | reverse complement strand
TTAGTAGAAAAGCATTAAAGATAATAAACCTTATTACCTTAATTACCTTATTCTGGAGACCCAATAAGGTAATAAGGTTTTACGCTGGTAATCAGCATTTTTTCTATTAAGGTTTAGAGGCCTATCCGGTTTTTGAATGATAGTGAATAAGCAAACTTTGTTGCGGCCTCCGCACGATGAATTTGAAAAATACCCAAGGGTTTTGAAAAGAAATCATTGTAACAAAAAGAAAATTTCAGGGCACAACAACAACCGGCACTTTAACCTTGTTAATCAAGTCATCCAAATTCTCCTGGCTGGAGGAATTCATGTGTTTGCCGATAACTAAAATAAGAATAGAATTTTTGCGAAGATGGTCTTCAATACGGTCAGCCAGAAAACCTACTTCAGCAGAAAAATCAAATGACATCACTTTGCCGTTCAGGTAATCAGTTTCCAGCGATGTAAATTTCCGAATGGCTATTTCTTCATTTTCCTTTTTGACTTTAATTACATCTTCTTTGGTTGTGGCCAGCAGCCTGTAGGGGTAGAGCACCGTTAGATGACATTTGAACCGGGAGGAAAACTCGGCAGCCCATTTCAGGGCATTCACCGATGATTCGGAAAAATCAATTGCACATAAAATGGATTTCGCCATAGCCTTCAGATCAAACGATTCTGCAACAAACGTAATGTCATCAACCGGCTAATGTAACGGACATGGATCATTTGGCTGGATGACTTTTGTCAGGTAAAGGCATGTCCGTATATTGCAAATAGGATAAAATTCATGACCACACCGGCTCCCATATCGATCGTTTCCAATGAAGCCTTCACAGAAATATTTCAAAGTATGTCTGAGGGTCTTATCATGGTCGATGAAGAAGGCAAGATTGTAATTTCAAACCCGATGGCCGATCAGATTTTTGGCTACGAGAAAAACGGACTGGTTGGGGTAACAATGGAAGAGTTGCTTCCACACAGGTACCGTAAAGGGCATAAGAGTTACCGGCATACATTTAATACCGACCCGGCCCCGAGAAAAATGGGCGTGGGCCGCGAACTGTTAGCCTTGCGAAAAAATGGAATAGAATTTCCTGTGGAAATAAGCCTGAGTTACACCCGTTATAAAAACATTCTCCTGGTCATGGCCTTTATAAGCGACATTTCGCAGCGCAAGAAAGCCCAGGAAGCGTTGAAGCGAAGCGAGGAGCAGTTGATTATGTATGCCGCGGAATTAGAAAAGAAAGTGCAATTGCGCACCGAGGCCCTGAATAATATGGTGGATGAACTGGAGAAGGAAGTACAGGAAAGAAAAAAGGCTGTTGAGGAAACAAAAAAAGCATTAGAGAAAGAGCGCGAGTTGAATGAATTGAAATCGAAATTTGTATCGTTGGCTTCGCATGAGTTTCGAACTCCCCTTAGCACGGTCATGAGCTCAGCTTCGCTTATCAGCCAGTACAAAGAAAAAGGTGAATGGGACAAAGTGGACAGGCATGTATTGCGGATAAAATCTTCAGTGGGCCACCTCACCAATATCCTGAACGATTTTCTTTCGCTGGGCAAGTTGGAAGAAGGTAAAGTTGAATTTCAGCCGGAAACTATTGAGCTTGATAGTTTCTTCCAGGAGATAGAAGAAGAATTGACCACCACCCTGAAGGAAGGCCAACGGATTATCCTGGATTGCCAGCAGGAATTAAAAACCATTACGTCCGATGGCCGCATCCTGCGCAATGTTTTGTTCAACCTCATATCCAACGCCAATAAATATTCTCCTCCTCATAAAAACATTTATGTTCGGTGTCAATCGGGCCCGGGCGAAATTTCATTCAGCGTAGCCGATGAAGGCATCGGCATTCCCGAACATGACCTGAAACATATTTTCGAGCGTTTCTTCCGGGCCACGAATGCGAATACTATTCAAGGCACCGGCCTGGGCCTGAACATTGTTAAACGGTATGCCGAGTTGCTGGGCGGCCACGTTTCGTTCACCAGCCAGTTTGGCAAAGGCAGTACATTCACCATTACCCTTCCCATAAATAATTATGAAAAAAATATTATTGATTGAAGACAACCAGGATGTTCGGGAGAACACGGCCGAAATTCTTTCCTTAGCCAACTACAACGTGTTGGTAGCGGAAAACGGAAAGATTGGTGTTGAATTAGCACAACAAGAAAAACCCGACCTCATTGTGTGTGATATTATGATGCCTGAACTGGACGGCTACGGAGTTTTGCATATTCTAAGTAAGAAGCCCGAGACCGCCAACATTCCATTTATTTTTCTAACGGCCAAGACAGAAAAAACGGATATACGAAAAGGAATGAACCTGGGCGCTGATGATTATCTCACCAAACCGTTTGATGATACCGAATTGCTCAACGCTATTGAAACCCGCCTGAGAAGAACGAAGATGTTCCGTCAATACGATGCTTCGCCTGAGGGGTTGGATGCGTTCATCAAAGATGCAGGCCATCTGTTGAACCTGAAAGACCTGGGAAAGGACAAAAAAATAAAAACATTCAGGAAGAAGATGGAGATTTTTGCGGAAGGAGATTCGCCTGCATATGTTTTTTTAGTCAAATCAGGTAATGTAAAAGTGTACAAATCACACCCCGATGGGAAGGAACTGATCACCAACTTATACAAAGCGAACGACTATTTCGGGTTTGAGTCCATCCTGGAGAACAGCCTGTATAAGGAGTCGGCCTCGGCAATGGAAGATTCAGAATTGATTGTGATACCCAAGCACGATTTCCTCACCCTGTTGCATAACAATTCTGAAGTATCGAATATATTTATTTCGCTTCTGTGCAAGAAAGTGAAGGAGAAGGAGCACCAGTTGCTTAACCTGGCCTACAACTCGGTGAGGCAGCGCACAGCCGAAGCCTTGCTGAAAATTTTTCAGTTGAAAGACAGCGACCAAAAGCTCTCCGTTTCGCGCGATGACCTGGCCAAGATGGTGGGCACAGCGTCTGAATCGGTGATCCGCGTTCTTTCCGATTTTAAAGACGAAGGGTTGATTGACATTGAATCCGGAAAAATCAAAATCCTAGCACCCTCTAAATTAGAAAGTGTGATCAGATGGAATGTGGCAAGATGATCCAGAACATTGTGATCCTGAAGTAATCCACTAATCTGTTGATAAGATTTGCGAGGATGCTAACAGGGGAAGTATATTCACACTACCGTGAGCTCCTCCGACAAATCCCTGCTTGAATTTATTACCCGTTTGGCCTACAATATTGAAGGCCTGCCAGGTGAATTAAAACTTTATTTTAGCCAGTTTCTTACCTTTCACTTTTTGAAGCGCCTTTCGCGCAACCAAATCCAGGACATCGAAAACAAGCGGGCCTCAAGCGTTTATTCGAGCCCTGAAGAGATTGCAAAGGCGGCCTCTTCTTTCACCCAAAGCGAAAAAGAATGGGCAGTGGCGGCCATTCAAATTCTGCAAAGCCAAGCCGAAAAAATTGACGACCGGATTGTTTCGAGACGCATTAACAAACTATTGACGGAATTGATATCCACCCTTAAACTGGAAGGAGAAATGGCCAGCATAACCGAACAGCGAAAGCGGATTGAAGATGAGATACACCAGTTCCAGAACAGACAGGTTGTAAAAATTCCTGCAAACATTTGGCCATTGACGGTTGATTATTTGCTCAGGTGGACTTTGCTGCTGGGTTTCAGTTATCTGGGAATTGAAAAAGGATTTCTCGCGGGACTAAACATTTTCTTCATCCCGATTTTTATTTTGATCATAGTGTATTTTGTTGGGAGAAGGCACCAAAAATCGAACCGGCAATTAATAAGTGCGTATGGCGGAGAGCAGAGTTTTAAAATTGAGTACCAGGTTTCCACCAGTCAATATACCTGGCTGGCCATTTATCTTGGCACCAGCGTTTTCATCAGCTACCTGCTGCCCGATCAACTTCACGTATTGGCGCTCTTTGGGCTGATCTTTTACTACTTTATTTACCTGCGGTTTTTCCGGGTAGGGAAGCTGAAGGAAAATGATTTAGTAAAGCAGTTGGAGAAAGAAAACTTAAATACAGAATCGCTTACCGTTGATGAGAACGATGAGGTGATTGTAGCCTTGGAGACCAAACTCAACTCGTCCACCAGCAGGCTGGAAGCATACGTGCTCGAGAGTGCTTTGTTTGGCGCCCTATCTTTCAGTGGCTTCCTTCAAATTATGGCTACTGATTTAGTATCATTCACCGATCTCGAAAATTTTGCCAATTACATTTTCAGTACGTCACAAGCGTTCATCCACTTCAATTGGACGCAGTTCAATGCAGGTCTTGCCGGCCTCAGTAATAAAACCAGCCTGTTCTGCCTGGTGTCGGTGGAGAGTTTGATATGCTCTATCTTCTTCCTGGCGGTGATTGCCTCACGCTTGCGCTTTAGCGACATTGCCGACCGGGTGCGCACTGCCATTAATATGGCCAAGGCCTATAACGAAAAAGAAGAAAGTCTGCATGAGGAGCAGGAAATTACCGGAAAGAAAATCATTCGCCTCGATACACTCACCGCCAAAGTAAATGAACAACTCCATGAAGCCAACCTGGTGTTGGTGGAGATAAGCCCGGTAATGACTTACATGGAATACTTCCGAAACGCAGGCATCCTGGTGTTTGTGATCATCCTGATCAGCAGCAGCTTGTTTATTACAGGAGCGTTAGGTTGGATTTTCGTGGCGTTGGTGCTGGCCACGTATCTCTACTTCAATCGCACATCCATCAACAATAAATTTAAAGCGGCCTTTCTCAATTTTAGGATACAGTTTATCAAGCAAGGCTTTTGGCTTTTTGGGTTAGCATTTTTGCCGATGATTTTAGGTTATGTGCTGAGGATATTTTTCCATGTCCAGCAAACGGATTTTTTATTCCCTCTCAGTTCCGTTTTGATTGGCCTTTACATTTTTACCTGGCTGGTTATAGCGGCCCACGTGGATGAGCAGTTTGGGGAAATTGAGATGGATAAAGTGCGGCAAAGGAGATGGATTTTTGTAAAGAACACGATAGCCATTTCCATTTTGCTCTATCAAGTGGCCTATTCCTTTAAGAACCTTCATCTTATGGGGGCCAACGAAATGTTGATGATCAGCCTGGTTTTATTAGCTATAATGATGGTTTTAGCAGGCTATTATTTAACCAAGGTTCGATCGCTTGGGTTAGTTTGTGGTGTATTGATTGGACTCGGAAGTCTTGGAATAATGTTGAAGTATTTACATTTGGCTGGTGGCAAAGAATTAGTGCAACTCTCGGCTATTGGATCTTCCTTATTCATTCCTGTCATTTATTTGAAGCGTAATTTGTTCCATCGACTTCTACTTAAATTTTTTGTAGGTTGGATTTTTGTGATTCTATTATTCTTTAATTTTTTCAGTGATCTTCCCAGAAGATTACATGTTGCATACATACATGCCACGACTGATATAAAAGAGATTTTACTAACGGTTTCAAAAAATTATTCTGAGTCCACACTTCTCGAAGGACCAACAGCAGTGAATGACGGGATAGCACAGGCGGATTGGTATATGAGTAAATACGGAAAGCAGTTTGGTTTTAATCTTATCTATAGAGATGTAATGGATCATTATATGAATTACGTTTCTGAGTCGGTTTCCTCTCCTGTGTTGGATTCGGTCAGAATCTCTTCAGCATTAAAAGTGGCTCGAGAAGGCGCCAAGATTCTGAATATGTTCACGTTTGATGAAATCCCCGATGGTTATTTCTTTGACGAGGAAAGCCCATTTTTGATGGAGTCAAAAGTCCTAAACGCTATGGGCAAAAAAGAAGAGGCCGTTCAATCTCTTCAGAAAATTTTGAAGAGAAATCCGCAAGAAAGCCTGAAGGAGATTTTATCAAAAAAGATATCCGAAATAAATTCGCACTAAATTTACTCGCAAGCCTCCAACCTCCACCGGAGTCTTCGAAATTATGGATTCATGATCGTGTGTCCAGTACACTCGGGTGATTAATAAACTACCGGCCAGAATCAACATCACTGTATTCACCCGGCTATAACTAAATTTAAATCGGTCAATCAAAAATTGAACAACGGATAGCAGGCCAAGCATCACGGGCAGCGTTCGAACTCCAAACAGCAACATATAGTAAAAACCGTCAATCGTTGTGGGTACGATAAGGCAAGTGGTGAGTGCAGGGTAAGGCCACACGACAATAACCCATTCAACGCCTCCAGGAGCAGTGTAGAGAATGCTCCCTTTCTTTGAATTTGATTTGAAAAAAGAACTTTTAACCAGTTTGTGAATTTCGCGACTCCATTGTTAACCGCCTGAATTTTTATCCTGCCTGCTCCCAGGATGTCCGCTGCAATCAATAAGATTCCCATAGCAACAGATAAGCTGTTCTGAAATCTCTCAAGAGGAAGGGCCACACCAATGGTACTCACGACAGCGCCTAAAACCCCATAAGTAAAAATCCTTCCGGCATTGTAAATCAATCGATTTACCCATGCCGACTTTTTCATTCCCGTTACAGCAAATGCCAACGGGCTGCACATGCCTGCACAGTGCAAACTTCTGGCTAAGCCCCTATATGAAAGCGGTTACAAGCATTAGAGATATATTGTTTCTTCCATAAAATATTCCTTGCCATCGCTGCCCAGGTTCGTGTCCACCCGAACCTGGCTGGGCAAATTCCCTCCTGACCACCCCCTACCTTTCCTTGTATAAATACCAGGATCCTCTTAGCTTTAATGCATAACTGATAACCATGACCTATCTAATCCTTCTTCGATTGCTTCACATTGTTTGTGGAGTATTTTGGGCTGGGGCCACTTTGTACCTGGCGGGTTTTATTATTCCGGCTGTAAAAGCCCTGGGCCCTGATGGCGGCAAGTTTATGCAGCAACTTTCGCGCACCAACAAACTCCCGGTTGTGATGAATATAGCGGGTTCGCTAACCGTGTTGTGCGGCATTCTTTTGATCGAACGACTTTCCGGCACATTTCAGCTTGAGTGGTTTACTTCGCAGCATGGAATGCTGATCAGCATTGGCGGAACAATAGGTCTGATTGCCTATGTGCTTGGCATCAGCGTGAGTCTTCCAACCATAATTCGAATGGCTGCCATTGGCAAAATTGTTGCCGTAGCGGGAGGCCCGCCAACACCAGAACAAATGCAGGAACTGCAAAAACTTCGCAACCGTTTATTTACAGCCACTAATGTTATTGCTATTCTCCTGCTCGGTTCTGTGATATTGATGAGCATTGCAAGGTATTATTAACATATCGGGATGAAAATCCAAAGTGAGGGAAATGAACCAGTATAAAACACACATCAATGTTGCTTGCTGGTTAGCCAGTGCATTGTTTTTTATTTCGTGCAATCCTTCTGCCCCTTCAGCATTAACCGAAACTGATAAACAGTACTTTCGGGATGTGACCTACAATGTTCAGGTGGGCTGGAATAAAGGAGACCGGGAGCCGTATGCCAAGCGCTTTTCAGCAGATGCTGTTTATATGGCACCTAACAGAGAACCGATTATTGGCCAAGACGCCATCCGGACTTTTGCTAACACCTTTCCGGAAGTAAAAATTGAATATACCATTTTGGAAATTATGGGTTCCGCAGAGTATGCTTACGTCCGTGGCTCATTTGTAGTCACCAACCCTGCCGACTCTCTTTTGGATAAAGGAAAATATTTGAGTGTCTGGAGGAAATTTCCTGATGGCAACTGGCAGCTTACCCATGATATATTCAGCTCAGACCTGGCGGTTGTTGTGAAATAGGAAAATCTGCTAACGACATTTAGCGTTAGGGCCGTTGACCGATAGTCGGCCATTAATTCAAAAAATTACAAAAACTTCCAAACTACTTCCTTGCATACTGGCTCTTCCAGTCATCATTGATAACTCCGTGTCCCGGCACATTTGGATAACGATATTACTTGATCAAAACTCTTAAAATCTCCTTTGTCAACCTTAGTAGAATGCATGTCTTAAATGATTATAACCTTATTACCTTATCGTATAGACAATCAAATGATCCATAGTAAGAAAAGCTTTGCCTTGGGTATGAAGGCTCTCGTCAACTCCAACCATGAAACTGAGAAGGCTAAGAAAGAGAATAAGGTAATAAGGTAGATTTGGATTATGGATTAATGTTCTACTAAGGTTAATAAAGAAA
>JAYUHI010000446.1:0-3446 GCA_043767095.1 Bacteroidota bacterium | reverse complement strand
CAAATAGGTGAATTAAAACGGGCCGGAAAAACCTGAATGCAATTATTTTAGGAACTTTTTCGGCTCTGTTTTTTTTAGCGCTGCGGATTTAAGGTATTGTTATCTGGCTTTAAGATAGACAACCGTTTTGCGTTTTTCAGCAAGGGTTTCTTCCAGCGCTTTATAGGTAATCAAAATTCTTTCAGGCTTCACGCCCTGCTTAATCAAAAAATCGGCAATGGCCTGGGCTTGCTTTGGGGTGCGGTCGTTGTGATAGATATATTCCAGCGCAATGGAGTCGCGGGTTTCAGTTGTAACAGAATCAATCTGAAATTCCTTTTCATAAACAACAGTGTCCGTTATTACTTCAGTTAAATCCTGAAGCTGAATGGAATCTTTCATCAAGCCAAAAAGAGTAACATCAACATTAAAACTCAGCGCTGCATTGCCTTTTATTAATCTCGAAACTTT
This sequence comes from Bacteroidota bacterium, assembly GCA_043767095.1. Classification (GTDB taxonomy): domain Bacteria; phylum Bacteroidota; class Bacteroidia; order Cytophagales; family Cyclobacteriaceae; genus ELB16-189. Next base: position 2,996 of record JAYUHI010000446.1, on the reverse strand, counting down.
TTGAAGTTCGACAATGGAGGTGGCTTCGATTTCACTTGAAAAGGGTTTGAATGAAACCCCGGCCAATTCAATTTCATCGCCTGGGCCAAGCGGCTTTAGAGTTGCTGAAACCCGATCTATATTTGGTATTTTCTTTCCTGCCGTTAAATCATATCGCTTCACAAAATACCGGAAGTTGTCGGTGGGCGGATCAACAAACAAACCATACACGTTGCCTTCGGTGATGTAGCACACGAAATTTCCTTTTGCATCGGGGTTCAAATTAAATAGCGTTTGTTTAGTCGCTACGTTTACCAGGTTCACATTGGCTTTGGTCAGGTCTGTCAATCCCTCCACCACACCCATTACTTTAATAACGGCCTTTGGTTTAACATCGGGAGGAATAAGAAATTCAACCAGTTCACTTTTTCTTTCACCGGGCGCATCCTTCAACAAGTTCAAACCCGCACTGGAAGCGCTGGCGTAGAGGTCATCCTGTGGCGTATTCACAAATTCGAGATTTACCGGGGCGCTCCACTGGTTATCAATATAACGGGAAATGTAAAGATCCATTCCGCCCTTTCCGGGTTGGTGTTTGTTAGACGAAAACAAAAGCGTTTGTCCATCGCCCAGCATCCTCGGCATTTGCGAATTGCCCGCATTGATGACCGATGGCAGTTCGGTTGGCGCATCCCAATTCCCGTACTTTTTTTTCGCGATCATTATTTTGCATTCATCGGCACCATTCGCATTCATTTTATTACAACGCATAAAGTACATGATATTTCCATCTGGTGAAAAAGTGGGACCGGCTTCATTGGCTGGCGAGTTAATGGGAGTTCCCATGGAAACGGGCTCCGAAAAAGTAGTTCCTGAAACCTGGCTCACGAAAATATCAAATCCACCCAACGTGCCCCCGCGTGATGATGGAATGAACAATGTTTTTCCATCAGGACTAAGCGTAAAAGCTTTTGAATAGGTGAGCGCTGAAATTTTTTTGGGGATCATGACCGGCTCTTTCCAATCTACCCCCTGCCTGAGTGCTATAAAAGCAGAAGGCATATTGTCTTCTGTGTAATCGCTGGTGAACAGCAACGTGTTTCCATCGAGGCAAACAAAAGGCGCCCAATAATTGAACGATGCATAATTAAGAGCTGGACCAAGTTTTCTCTGTTTGGCTTGAGCGTGACCCACCAGGGAAATAGCGACCAACAGATAGCACACAATTAAAATCCTCATAGCGTTTAAATTTTTCCTAACTAAAGTTAGCCATTTACTGATCTTAAACTTCCACTTTCAAAAAAAATTGAAGTCAAATTTCCATTGGGTTTCGTGCAGATGGAGATTGGTGCTAATTTTAGCCTGCCTGTTCGGCAGGCAAGCAAGAACAATTTATGATCCAGGTAATTCCATCTATCGCGATACGCAAAGGCAAAGTGGTGAAAATGCGCAAAGGCGACATTGCCAGTGAAAAAGTTTATGACGAAAACCCGGTTGATCTTGCCAAGCGGTTCGAAGGGCACGGCATGGAAGTGATCCACCTGGTTGACCTGGACGGTGCCGAAGTGGGGAGCCCAAAAAACTATCACGTTCTTGAGAGCATAGCCGGGCACACTGGCTTGCTGGTTGATTTCACCGGTGGTGTTTGCACCGATGGCGATTTAAGCAAAGCCTTTGAATGCGGTGCCGAGTATGTAACGGCCTCCAGCATTGCCGTAACCAACCCTGAACTGTTTGCCTCGTGGGTGGTTTCGTTCGGGAGGGAAAAGATTACGCTTAGCGCGGATGTGGCTGACCCGGTAACAAAAAAAATTGCGTATCGCGGGTGGCAGCGAAAATCAGAATTAACCTTATTCGAGCACGTTCAGTATTTCAACGACCGTGGTTTAAAATATGTAAAGAGCACCGATATTACCCGCGATGGGGTTTTGGAAGGACCCAACTTTGAATTTTACCAGGATATTCTCAACCAATTTCCAGACTTGAAAGTTTTGGCCAGTGGCGGGGTTCGCGGCATTGATGATATTATCAAGTTTCAGGAGATGGGCTTGTTTGCAGTGATCTTCGGAAAAGCGTACTACGAAGGCATTATTAAACTGGAAGACATCGAGCAGTTTCTGATCAAGAATAAAGTTTGAAAACCCCCAGGTAAAGCCCTTTTTTATGGCGGGAAAATGTTGATTACCACGGTTTCAGCCATCACAATTGCCAGAAATACTTAATTCGCCTAACTTAGCCCGTTCAACTCCGGGCTTTGTTTAAGAAAGACATCAATAGGGGATTATCTTATCCGCTCCTAAAAATTCTTTTAGGTTCATTGATATTTCTGTTTGCCTTAAACGTAAACGCTCAAAACACAAAAGGCGCACAGCCCACAGTGGGGCCGACCAGCCCTAAAGAAAAGAAGGGTAAATTGTTTGGAAAAAAGCAAGGCGGGGCGGGACAAAGAGTGCGATCATCGCGGGGGCAACGGGCAAGAAATGTTTTTCCCCAGCAAGGGCCGTTCGTTAATAACCCATCAAAGAAACCAAAGAAGGAAAGGGCATCAATGGTTCGCATGCCAAGCGCCATTCAATCAACACCTCCCAGTGGAAAAGACAAAGCATGGACGCAAGGCACGCCATCAGGAACCAGGATAAAGCCGAGAACCGTTACAGGCAGGATAAAAAATGTTTACCCACAGCGTGGGCCATTTGTTAACAACCCTTCACCTACCTCAAAAAAAGAAAAGCCATCAACAGTAAGATTGCCCAGCGCTGTTAAATCTGTAAAGCGGCCAAGCGGTCGTGACAAAGCATGGACTCGAGGTACAATTTCTGGCGGAGGCCTTACACCGCGGTCGGTTAGCAGAAAGGTCAAAACATTTTTTCCGCAGAGCGGCCCGTTTGTTAATAACCCTTCGCTGGTAGCTAAGGTACCTGGCAGCAATCCAAGAAATAAACCGTTAAGTGAATCAAGAAGATTGTCGGCCTCCAAGGCGGCTGCACAGGGAAGGTCTTTGGGAATTAAGGGAGCCG
>JAYUHI010000445.1:0-3450 GCA_043767095.1 Bacteroidota bacterium | reverse complement strand
CTTTCGGGAATTGTGTGTGATCAGTCCATCCGCATTGCCGGTGATACGTTCAGCCGCGATATTTTAGATTACATGCGCAGGCAGCACAACTTGTTGATTGGCGAGCGCACGGCCGAGCGTGTGAAAATTGAAGTAGGTTCAGCTTTGACCGAGTTAGACAACGGCCCCGATGATTATGAAATCCGCGGTCGCGATTTAATGACGGGCATCCCCAAGATCATAAAAATTTCATACAGCGAAGTTGCCTTTGCCCTCGATAAATCTATTTCTAAGTTGGAGGAAGCTGTATTGAAAGCGCTTGAACTTTCGCCACCCGAACTCTCGGCTGATATTTATGAGCGGGGAATTTATTTAACAGGCGGAGGCGCCATGTTGCGCGGACTTGACAAGCGGCTGGCACTCAAAACCAAACTTCCCATTCACGTGGCAGACGACCCATTGCGTGCAGTGGTCCGCGGAACGGGGGCTGCTCTTAAAAACCTGAAGCATTATAGAAAAGTGTTAATGACTTGAAACAGTTTACACACTGAACCACATAGAACATAGGGCACATAGAGAGCCACATAGTTAGGTGAAAGAAAAGCAATCAAGGTCGTAAAAAATAATGAACCTATGTGGTATGCCTATGTTCCTATGTGACTATGTGGTTCAAAAGATGTTTTGTTTAGTATGCAAAGGCTCCTGAATTTTATTCTCAGCAACCGGGCCTTCTTCACTTTTTTAGCCCTCGAATTGCTTTGTGTCTGGCTGATTATAAATAATAATTCATTCCAGGGTGCGCGCTTTTTCAACAGCTCCAATGCCGTAGCGGCCAGGATGCTTAACGTTTCCCAAAACGTTAATAACTATCTCCACCTAAAAATTGTAAACGAAGAACTGGCTAATGAAAACACCCGCCTCCGTCAATTGCTGGAAGGGGAGCCTGACTCAATTCCCAAGAGTGACTCAACCGTTACCAAGCGTTTCGAATATGTCAATGCCAAAGTGGTGAACAATTCGGTTAACCTCTTCCGTAATTTCATAACCATAAACAAAGGGAGTAAAGCCAACATCGCTGCGGGCATGGCCGTATTAAATTCCAATAAAGCCGTGGGGAAGGTAAAAGCTGTTTCTTCTAATTTTGCGGTAATAATTTCCCTTCTCAACTTAGATGAAAATGTTTCGGCTATGATCAGCCGCACCGGAAATTTTGGGACCGTGCGTTGGGATGGCCTTGACCCGCGCTACACCAGCCTGCACTATATTCCCCGGCATGTTATTCCGTTGCCAGGTGATTCTGTGGTTACATCAGGGCTAAATGCAATTTTCCCGGACAAAGTTTTGGTGGGCATCGTGAGTACTGCCCATTTAAATCCAGATGCTCTATTCTGGAATATTAAAGTAGAGCTGGCCCAGGATTTCACCAAACTGCAGCATGTGCAAGTGGTGCGGAGCCTTTTGAAGCCCGAGATGGATTCCATTCAACATGTTATCAGTGGATCAGCGAAATGAACAGGTCGGCTATCTATTTCATTCTTTCATTTTTCTTGTTTCTTATCTTCCAGGTATTGCTCTTCAAAAAGCTCGTACTTTTCAACACCGCCTTTTGTTTTTTGTACATCGCGTATATTTTATTGCTCCCAATAGAAACCAATCCGCTCGTGCTCATGCTGGTTGGGTTTGGGCTTGGTTTGCTGGTTGATGTATTCTACGATCACCAGGGCATGCACGCGGCCGCAACCGTTGTGGTGGCTTACCTGAGAAATTACTGGCTTAGCGCAATTACCCCACAGGGTGGATATGATGTTGATACCACCCCCACAATCGGGGCAAATGGTTTGATCTGGTTTCTGAGTTATGCTACTCCACTTATTTTAGTTCATCACTTGATTTTGTTTTTTATTGATGCCGGTGGTTTTGGATTAACCGGATTAACATTGGCCAAATCATTCGCCTCAGCCTTATTCACCATGGCAGCGCTGATACTCCATCAGTATTTCTTCCTTCAACGCGCACGCTTATGAACGAAGGCAGAAAAGAAATATTCCAGATGCTGATCATTTTGGTTGCTGTGATTTTCCTGGTGAAATTGTTCCTCATCCAGGTAGCTGATAGCCGTTATGCGGAGATGGCTAACACGAACGCCATTGTTGCTGAAGTGGAGTATCCGTACAGGGGATTGATTTACGACCGCAAGGGCAAACTCCTGGTGTCCAACATTCCTGAATTCAATCTGATGATTGTGGTGAAAGAGTTGAAGCAGTTTGATTCGCTCCGGTTTTGCGAAGTGTTTCAAATTTCCAGCATTGAATTAAGGCAGCGGTTTAAAGAGCTGAAGCAGCGAAAAGAATTCAATCCCTACAAGCCTACCCTTTTCATCAAGCAACTTTCTAATACGGATTATGCGGGCATCCAGGATCGCCTGGATGAATTCCCCGGTTTTTCCATTCAGGCCCGAACCACCCGCAGTTACCCCTGGCCTTCAGCAGCCAATGCCCTTGGTTATGTGAGTGAGGTTTCGAAAGAAGACCTGGCCAATGATTCAACTAAAATTTATAAGCAGGGCGATTACATTGGCAAGAGTGGAATAGAAGCGCACTATGAAAGGTTCCTGAGTGGAAAAAGAGGGGTGAGGGTAATCATGCGCAATGTGCATGGCATGGACAAGGGCTCGTTTGGCGATGGCAAGTTTGATACCCTCGCCATTCCGGGAATGGATTTGGTAAGCAGCCTTGATCTCGACCTTCAACTCTATGGAGAGAAACTGTTGGCGGGAAAGGCAGGAAGTATCGTGGCCATTGAACCATCATCAGGCGAAATTCTGGCTCTCGTTTCCGGGCCTTCTTATGATCCCAATTTATTAACGGGCAAAAAGTATAGCTCAAATTTTCACCTGGTCAGTGCCGATACCAATAAGCCGTTGTTCAACCGGCCGCTGATGGCGCAATACCGGCCCGGTTCCATTTTTAAAATCGCGCAGGCCATGACTGCCCTGCAGGAAGGGGTGATCACTCCCGATACTCGCATCCGATGCGACCGCACGATTATCAATTGTCATGGCCCGCATACTAATGAAGACCTTCGGGGGGCTATCACCAATTCGTGTAATGTGTATTTCAGAGAAGTGTTCAAAAGGATGGTTCAAAAAGGTAAATCCACCGATCCATATAAGGATTCAAGAATCGGGTTGGAGGAATGGCATCATCACATCACCAGTTTTGGTTTTGGTTCTGCACTGCAAGTGGATCTGCCAAACGAGAAAGGCGGCCTCATGCCATCGCCTGCTTATTATGATAAAGCTTACCAAAACAGGCCATGGAAATTTTCGAATATCTATTCTTTGTCCATTGGCGAAGGCGAGAATTTAGTTGCCCCTCTTCAAATGGCAAACTTTGCTGCTACAGTGGCTAACCGCGGCTACTATTATATCCCGCACTTAGTGAAGAAAGTTGGCGATGACGGCCCGCTGCC
>JAYUHI010000444.1:0-3460 GCA_043767095.1 Bacteroidota bacterium | reverse complement strand
AACGAAAATCCGTAGTACACAAACCGGAACCCGAAAAAACAGAACCACCTAACACACAGCTATTTCTGAGCGGATAACTGCAATCTGGGTTAAGGTTTGAGCCGGCTTAGTCACCGGCTCATTTTTTTTATTTGGCTATTTCCACCCTCACACCTACACTCAATATTTCCTGCAGTGTATCCGTCCTCATCTGGTGATTGAGTTTTACAACATACTTGCCTTTATAAGGAAAAGAAATATTCGGCTCAAGAAGGATGTGATGTTCATAAATATCACCCAGACCACTTTCGCCAAAAGGGGCAAAAGACTTCCTGTCGAAAAGGTTTTGTTCGATCAATCTCTTGCGCATGGGAACGGAAGCGGTGTCTGTTAAACTGTAATTCAAAAACAACCGGACTGTTTCAAAGTCAATGGTGTTGCGAACGTTTAGGATCACATTGTATGTAGCAACAGTATCATCAATTGAAAATTCAAAAACGGACGTATCAGCAGCCCGCCAAACGGCATCATCAAAATTGCGATTGGTTTCATAAACCCTGGCGGGGTCGCATGCACCTAACATCAGCAGGGAAGCAGAAAGAAATGCCGCCCGGAACATTCAGCGTTTAGGATTGTTTGGATTGGGATTGTTCGGTCCACCCGGGCGCGCAGGCCGGTTAGGGCTAGGCCGGTTTGGATTCGGCCTGTTTGGATTAGAGCCTTGCGGCCCACTTTGTCCGCCACGCCTGTTTTTGTTTTTCTTCTTGTTCCTCGATTGATTCTGAAACTTCCTGTCCAGTTGGGCAATGTCGCTGTTGAGTGGCCCCATTTTCACAGGCTCATCGGCTTCATTTTTGTTGAGCGTGGCGGGCTTCTTGCCCAACCTGTTTAATTCGAGAATTTCATTCACCCGTTCAATATTAAGCGGGTACCAGGTGCTCTCCTCCCTGAAACCAAACCACATTATTTTCCTGAATATATCGGTCTTCTGCAGGGTTGCTTCCCCCTTTTCAGTTAACAAGGGCGCCTCTACTTTTGGAATATACTGAAGGGCATCCATGTAGGTTTCGAGTTCATAGTTCAGGCAGCATTTCAAACGACCGCACTGACCTGAAAGTTTGGTGGGGTTGAGCGACAGGTTTTGATAACGCGCGGCACTGGTGCTTACATTTTTAAAATCACTGAGCCAGGTGGAGCAGCAAAGTTCACGGCCGCAAACCCCGATACCTCCCACACGCCCCGCCTCCTGACGTAAACTGATTTGCCTCATATCCACGCGAATGCGGAATTCGCCCGCCAATAGTTTGATGAGTTCACGGAAATCAACCCGGTCTTCAGCCGAATAAAAGAAAGTAGCTTTAACATTGTCGGCCTGGTATTCTACATCCGAGAGTTTCATTTGCAGATTTAACTGGCGAATGATTTCACGGGTGCGATAAAGCGTTGGGTTCTCGCGCTTCTTTACCTCCTCGAACTTTTCTAAGTCCCTTGTATTGGCCAACCGGTAGATTTTCCTCACTTCATTGTCGTTGGCCACTCCCTTCTTCTTCATTTGAAGGCGCACCAGTTCGCCTTGCATGGAAACATACCCGATGTGGTGGCCATTGGGTACTTCCACAATAACCGAGTCGCCCGTAGTTAAGTTAATATTATCGCTGTTGCGGAAGAAATCCTTGCGGCCATTTTTAAAACGAACTTCCACCACATTGAATTTTTCCTTGTATGGCATTTCCATATTCGAAAGCCAATCGAACACGTTCATCTTGTTACAGCCACCGGTGCCACAGGCCCCGTTATTATCACAGCCGTTTACCTTTTCACCTTTTTTTGTTCCGCACGCACAGCCCATTTTTATAGAAAATAGAATTTAGAAAATAGAAATTAGAACGCCACAATCATAATGAAACACGAATGCCTATAGGATGGTCACCCCTCTCCCTCTGGAGAGGGGCCGGGGGTGAGGCCTAACAGATCCAGCCCAATATCTTTCCGGAAATATACGCCATCCCACGCAAGTTGGGAAACGGCCTCGTAGGCAGCCCTCCTGGCCTCCTCAAGATTGGCCCCCATTCCGGTTACAGCCAACACTCTGCCGCCATCAGTGAGGATGTCGTTTCCTGATTTCTTAGTCCCAGCATGAAAAACAAGAGACCGAGTACCATTGGACATCGGACTTCCGTCATCGGACAAACTACTCAAACCCAAAATTATTTTTCCTTTGGCATAATCTCCAGGATATCCACCTGATACCATGCAAACCGCGACAGCACAATCAGGATTTATAGAAATTGTTTTTCCGGCCAACTCGCCTCGTGCGGTGGCAACCAAAAGTTCAACCAAATCATTTTTTATCCTTGGCATTACCGCTTGTGTTTCGGGGTCGCCCATGCGGGCATTGTATTCAATTACATAGGGCTCGCCCTTCACGTTAATCAATCCGAAGAAAATAAATCCTTTGTAGAGTATGTTCTCTCTCGAAAGTCCGTTGATGGTCGGCTTGATTATTCGCTCCTCAATTTTTTTCATGAAGGCCGCATCCGCGAAAGCGACAGGCGAAACTGCACCCATGCCGCCCGTGTTGGGGCCGGTATCATGATCACCAATGCGTTTATAATCTTTGGCTTCAGGAAGCAGCACGTAATCTTTTCCATCGGTCAGCACAAAAACAGAAAGTTCTATGCCATCTAAAAATTCTTCAATCAAAACTTTAGCGCTGGCTTCTCCGAACTTTTTTTCTTCCAGCATCTCTTTCAAAACCACTTTTGCTTCTTCAACTGACTGCGCTATCACTACTCCTTTCCCCGCGGCAAGTCCATCAGCTTTTAAAACAATGGGCGCGGAAAGGTTTTCAACATACCGCATGGAGTCCGCAAGTTCATTGGAGGTGAAAGTTTTAGCCTTGGCAGTAGGAATTCCATTACGATTCATAAATTGTTTCGAGAAATCTTTACTGCCTTCTAATTGTGCGCCTTCTTTTCCTGGCCCAACGATCAGGGTATTTAGTTTGGCATTCTCCAAATAATCGCGCAAGCCTTTTACCAAAGGCACTTCAGGACCAATGACCACTAAATCAATTTTGTTGGTCAGACAACATCCCATGAGATTTTCAAAATCTTCAACAGCAATTGGAATGTTAGTACCGGCTTGGGCTGTGCCTGCATTACCGGGAGCAATAAAAAGCTGGCTGCACACCGGACTTTGTTTGATTTTCCAGGCCAGGGCATGTTCGCGGCCGCCACTTCCAATTAACAGGATGTTCATAGGATAAGAAACCTCAAAGATAAGGTACAAGCCTAAGACTCTAATAAAACAACTTCGGCTTATGAGTAATTTCCTTTTTGGAGAAACGGGTTTGTGAATTGCGGTCGATCAATTCCATAGACGGGTGCATTTCAAATTGTCGCGACTTAACATTCGACCCCTCCGGGGTCGTTCCGCATTATGGATTCGCCCTCTACAAACATAGGACTCCTCTGGAGTC
>JAYUHI010000443.1:0-3462 GCA_043767095.1 Bacteroidota bacterium | reverse complement strand
AAAAAAGACCACGAATCCCAAAGGGGATTCTATTCCCATACACATTTCAAAACCAATTACTTAAAACTTAGCCTGACGGCTATGGCCGGACAGGCAGGGGTGACTCTACTTAGAAAACTTATCGTTTAATAATTGTTAATGTTGCAGGATAAAATCGTAAATGATTGATATTACCAAAGAGGAAACAAAAGAGGGCCCCCCTCTCCGTCTCGGAGAGGGGTCGGGGGTGAGGCTATGAAAAGAAGGAACTTCATTAAACTTTCTGCTTCCACTTTAGTTCTGCCGAATGTGTCCTTCGGCTCAATCAAGGTTAAGCCACCACCATTCCGAACTGTTTTAAAAAATGGAAAGATTTTCTACGGTGGCAAATGGCAGATGACAAACATTGGAATTGATCTGGGAGGAAAGCTTTCAATACTTCCTTCATTGCCTTCCGAAGGAAATATTATTGACGTTGAAGGCAATGTTATCTCACCGGGTTTCATTGACATCCTGGCCGACAATGCTGCCAATCCTGAACGCACCTACAAAACTTTTGAAAAGTTTAAATTGACTGATGGCGTAACCACGGCCCTGCAAATGCATGGAGGTTCAGAAAAGTGCGGATGGTACTATGATTATTTTGGCAAGCAACCACACTACATCAACTTTGGTGTTTCTGTTTTTGTGATGCGAATCCGGAATGCCTTCCCGCAATTGGCCGACCGCAAGAGAGCCGTTGAGAAAAATTTAGATGAAGGCGCATTGGCCGTGTCACACAGTATTGAATATCAGCCAACACCATACGGTGAAGTGCTGGAGTATGCTAAGCTTGCTAAAAAATATGACCGGCCGTTTTTTCTTCATCTTCGGTATTCATCCACCGAACAAGAACTCGAAGGTGTTGAAGAGGCCATTAAGATTGCCAGAGAAAGCGGTGCCCGTGTTCACATTGATCATTTGCATTCTACGGGCGGAACTTTTCACATGAAAGAGGCTCTGGATAAAATCCGGGCAGCCAACCAGCAAGGCCTTCAAATCACCTGTTGCATTTATCCGTATTCTTATTGGGCTACTTATCTCCACTCCAAACGTTTCGATGAAGGCTGGCGACAGCGCTACAATCTTGATTATAAAGATTTAAGATTGGTTGGCAGTGGCGAGCGCCTGACAGCAGAAAGTTTTGCCAAATACAGAAAGATGATGAAACTGGTGGCAGTTCCTGAAGGCACCATGCCTTTCGATAAAACAATTGACCTGGCCTTAAAAGAAGACTTCTGCATGATTGGTTCTGATGGTGGAATTGAGAATGAAGACCAGGCTAACAACCACCCTCGTGGAGCGGGATGTTTTTCAACCGCCATCCGTCATGGATTAGATATTGGGATGCCGCTCGAAAAAATCTTAGAGAAAGTCACCATCTTGCCCAGGAGTTTAACGCTTCCAGTTATGATGAACCGTGGTGTGATGGAGAATGGTGCGATTGCTGATTTAACAGTTTTTGATCCGTTAACCATAAACGGAAAAGCAAGTGTTGAAAACCCGAACCAATTTTCAGCAGGTATCAAACTGGTGATGGTAAATGGAAAAATTGCCTACCAAGATGGAAAGCCTGGAGCAACAGCTGGTGTTGGATTAAAGTATTAGCCATGATTTCAAATTTCAAATTTCCTTGCCGAACTGCAGGCTGGCGAATTTCAGATTTCGATTTGACGAACAATTGTCCACTGCCAATTGCCATTTGTCAACTCCACGATATTGCCTACTGCCCGTTGCCTACTGCCTACTGAATATGAAAGTCCTCATCGTCACCTACTACTGGCCCCCTTCTGGCGGAAGCGGAGTGCAACGATGGCTCAAGTTTGTGAAGTACCTTCCTTCATTTGGTGTCATTCCATTTGTGTTCGCACCTGAAAACCCTTCATTTGATTTGCGGGATGAGTCTTTGTTGAATGATGTTCCCGCAGAAGCGGAAGTCATTCATTTTCCTATTTGGGAACCGTATCGTTTGGGTAAAAAGATTTCAGGATCGCCTGTAAGCAACACCCCATCATCCACTGCGAGGGGAGGGCTTGTAAAAAATGCGTTGACGTGGCTTAGGGGAAACCTCCTTTTTCCTGATCCACGGATTTTTTGGGTGCGGTCGTCTGTTCAGTTTCTTGAAGAGTTTCTAAGGACTAATAACATTGGCACCATCATCACCACAGGCCCGCCTCACAGTGTTCACTTGATCGGGTTGAGGTTAAAAAAGAAAAATCCAAAATTGAAATGGATTGCAGACTTTCGCGATCCGTGGAGTGAATGGGGCATGCTGTTAAGTTTCAAACTGACCGCTATGTCAAAGCGAATCCATCAACGCATGGAAAAGCAAGTGCTCACCTCTGCCGACAGCGTTATTACTATCACACCGTTTTATGTGAAGCAGTTAGAGCGGTTGTCGGGAAGAAAAGTTGAGTTGATAACAAACGGCTATGATGATAGTGATTTTGCAGAATTGAATATTCAGCGAAGTGGGCTGTCCCCCCTTGGGGGGCCAGGGGGCCAGTTCGTCATTCGTCATGTTGGGGTTGTGAATCCTTCCTGTGATCCTCGCCCCTTCATGAATGCCGTTAAAAAACTCGCAACCGAAGATTCTGTTTTTGGCCGCGATGCAAAGATTTATTTCACTGGTCAGGTGAATGATGATTTCAGGAAGTGGGTTGAAAGTGACAGTGTACTTTCTTCCATTACCATTTTTCAGCCTGGCGTTCCTCACAATGAATTGATCAGCTTGTATAGCCACAGCAGTTTATTGGTGTTGATACTGACAGGGTATAAAGACGGGGAGGGCTTTTTGCCCGGAAAGTTATTCGAATACCTGGCCACCGGTCTTCCCATTATGGCCGTGGGCCCGGTTCCCAGTGATGCGAATAATCTGCTCAGGGAATTGAAGCATGGTGAGATGATCGCCAGCGATAATCAGGAAATGATTAAAAGTAATTTGCAAGCTTGTTTTAAAAACTGGAAACACGGGCACTCATTTCAAAAGCATCAGGTAGCAACGGAATATTCAAGGAAACAGCTTACCTTTAAGTTAGTTGAGTTGTTAAATACTCTTTAGGTGCAGGTACTTAGACTATAGGGCATCTCTAAAAACCTTGCTTTTCATTACCTCATCCTTTATCCTTCTCCAAATGGAGAAGGTTAAGCGGAGTTTTTAGAGATGCCCTATACTTAGATTATCCCTAATAGAAAAAGGAATGGAAATTAAAAACTAATTACGTTTTGTTAGTCCCGAAATCACATATGAGCAATCTCACTCAACGAAAAGCTTTGTTTTGGGAGATCAATCCAAACCGGATCGAACAGGTTCTTCAGGAGTCCGATGATTGGGTTATTGTCCGTGTTTTTGAGTATGGAGAGATTGATGATATTTTTGATGTAATTGAGTTATACGGAGAGAAAAAAGTAAAAGAAGTTTTGAGCACAGAAAAGCTGAAACCC
>JAYUHI010000442.1:0-3464 GCA_043767095.1 Bacteroidota bacterium | reverse complement strand
CATCATCCCCTATTATTTGAATATTTTCGTTGAAAACAACCGTAATATCAGGTTGAACGGCATTACTCTTTTCGTCCAAAAAGACATCGAAAGGTGCTGAAATCACTTCGCCCAGCCCCCCATCAACAATTAAATTTTCAAGTTGCCTGGCTATGATGCGGGAAGTTTTCTGGTGAATAAATTTTGGGGCAGGCGACATATAGATAGTATTATCAATCAGTTCAGCCAAAGTGCCTTCTGGCAGGCTTTTATACAACTCCATTATAGTTCGGGGTGGGCTTTCAATTAGTTCTTTCATAACCTAAAGATACTTCGCGGAACAATAATTTCAAACGATTATCAGGAGATACGCTCCACGCCCAGACCAGGTTTATCCGAACAATGCATGACACCATCTTTCAATATAAATCCGCCCTTCACTTCATCGCGGGCCAGATCGAGGCTGCCATCAAGGTCAATGTATTTGGTGTTGGCACAAGCGAAGGCTGCATGAAGGGCGGCTGTGATGCTCACAATACTCTCATCGTTGCAGCCCCAGAACAAATCAACGTTTTCGTGTTGAGCGATGTCGGCAATCTTTAAAGCCTGATCAATGCCTCCGCACTTCATCAACTTGATATTGAAGATGCCCGCAGCTTTTGGCGGCTTCACTAACTCAAGAGCACTTTTAGGATTGATGAGCGATTCATCAGCCGCTATCTTTTGTTTGATCTCATCGGGCAGGGCTTTCATTTCATTCACCGCTTTGGCGGGAAGGGGCTGTTCTATCAATTCAATGTCGAGGCCCTTTGTTCGATTATAAAATTCGATTGTTTGTGCTGACGTATATCCCTGGTTGGCATCAATGCGGATCACAAACTTTTTCCCGAATTTTTCTCGCAGCTTCACTAACCGTTCAATGTCTTCTTCTAAATCCCTGCCCAATTTAATTTTTAAAACAGTGAAGCCCCGCAGTCCGTATTCTTCTGCTTCTTTCAATGTCTCTTCCACATTCTTTATGCCGATGGTGTTGCTGGTGGGCATGGAGAAAATTTTCTGACCGAGGAATTTTACAAGTGGAATTCCTAAGTATTTCGTGAAGGCATCGTGCAGGGCAATATCCAAAGCACCTCGAGCTCCGGGGTTGGCAGGAAATTTAATGAGCACTTCAAAAAGCAGTTGCCGGAACTCCCGTATATCACGCCCGATTAAGAACTCAATGTTTTTCTCCGCCAATGCAGCCACTGTTTGGTTCAGGTTTTCACCCACAACGTATTCGCTTGGGTTGCCCGAACCAATGCCCTTCGTCCCATTGTCGAGCGTGATCTCTACAAACGCGTTCTTCACCTCATCCACCGTTTTGAACGCGATGGTGTATGGCTTGGTGTTGCCCAGATCGGTTACCCAGGATTTGATGTTTTTGATTTTCATAGAAATTCGTGTTGCAGCAAAAAAAGGAAATTGACACAAGCCGTCAAACCATAAAAGCATTTAATCACTCATTTTGGAATTGTTCATCAATGAATTTCGTTGAAAGTGTTATTTTGGAGTGTAGAACCTGGTAAAGGCAACCATTGCTTCTTCACTTTCCGGGTTATTGTTAGATGTTTTAAAATCATCAAATGAAAAAAAATGTGTTAATCACTGGCGCTTCAGGGAACTTGGGGAAGGCCACGGTAGAAAAATTTTTAAAAGAAGGATATCAGGTTATTGCTACGGTTGCCCCTGGAATAGAACTAACAGGCGTGCCTGAAGGAGCGGTCGTCACGTATGAAACTGACCTCACCAATGAAAAATCAGCAGAAGCCGCCATTACAAAAATCATTGCCCATCATAAATCCATTGACGTAGCCATTTTAACTGTTGGAGGATTTGTGGCCGGCACCATTGAAACCACTGACCACACCGCCCTTGAAAAAATGATGACGCTCAACTTCAACACGGCCTACTTTGTTGCGCGGCCGGTGTTCAGGCAAATGCTTCTGCAATCTTCCGGTCGAATCGTGTTTATTGGAGCGCGTCCAGCACTTGAACCTGCAGCCGGAAAAAAATCGGTGGCCTATTCGCTTAGCAAAACATTAATATTCAAACTGGCCGAACTGCTCAACGCTGAAGCTATAGGAAAAAATGTCGTTGCCTCTGTGATTGTGCCCAGCACAATTGACACGCCCGCCAACCGGAAAGACATGCCAACGGCCAACTTTTCACAATGGGTATCACCAGAAGAAATCGCCAGGGCTATTTATTTTTTAGTTTCGGATGAGGGGAAGGCGCTGCGCAATCCGGTTTTGAAAATGTATTCCGGCAATTAATCACCATTGCCTTGAAAATGTATTTTACCGACAAATGTATGACCGTTAACCCTGCTTTTTTACGTACCCAATCATGATGCGATTAAAAATCTTCTCTGCGGTTCTTAGTTGGGTTATATCCTTACCAACATTCTCACAATCCAAAACTGTAGATTACTTTGATGGTACCATCAGCTTCGCGAAGAATGAAGGAAGCCTCGCTTTCCATTACACTCACTTGTGGAAAATTGGCAAAGCACAAAAGCTCTCTCTTGGTTTAGGTGGGCGCTTCACTTCCTACCTGGGTTCCAACCAAAATTATATCACCGCCCCGGCCAAACTAACTTCGGGTAGCACTGGCCCTTTTGTAATATTCAAAGAGAACCTTGTTGAAAATATTGACTCGCTCGTTATCAAATCTCCATTCGTTAACTCCATTAACCTGAGCATTAACATTCAATACGGGTTTTCATCAAAAATCACAGTGGGGTTTAATATTGATGCTATTGGATTTTCTTTCGGTGGAAAAAAGCAGGGCAACTACATCAATGGATCAATCGGCAGCATCACATCAGGCAAGCCAACCGGCTTCAACATTTTGCTGATTAGTGACAACGACCGCGGCAGCCTGAACTCAGAATTGTTTGCCCGATACCAACTCAATGATAAATGGAGTGTGAAAGGCGGGGTCGTTTTCTTATTTACCGAATACACTACTGATACTAAAGTGCAACAGTTTCCTGAGGCAAACGATCGCTTCCGCAATAAATCACTTATGCTGGGATTGGGAGTTTCTTATACTTTAAGATAAGGAAGATATTCTGTATGGAATTGGGGAAGCTCGCACCAAGGCTGCAGGGTGGAGAACCAAAGCCCGAATGTTTAGACCCCTACAAAAAAGCGGATCAGGCCAGTCAACAGAATAAGAAGGAAGAACTTCAAAAGGGCCGGATCAAGTGCCTCACTTTTTACGAGATGTTTTTTTGCTGTTGTCATAGTCGTGCGTGTTTGATGACTCAAAAGTGAACACAGCAACATTTCCAAACATCAGCGCCAAACGGATTTAAAAAAAATCAGGACAATGGAAAGCATCAGGGTTATCATTTTGGTTTTTAAACTTTGGATTTGTACGACAACGCGCTTCTTAATCTTTACTTGCCAGCGTTTTCACATTACTTAGAAGTTGATCGAGCT
>JAYUHI010000441.1:0-3468 GCA_043767095.1 Bacteroidota bacterium | reverse complement strand
TGCTGAATCAAAACAATCAACGGACCAGGGCTATTCAGTACCTCGAAAAGTTCGACTCTGAAAATCCCGGGAACGGAAATGCCAAAATGCTTTTGTCGGCATTTTATAAAGAGAATGGTCAACCCGAAAAAGCTAACGCGCTGTTAACTTCAGTTTTTGAGGATAGTAATGTGGATGTAACCGGGAAGGTTTTAGTGATTGGAACACTGACAGCCGAAATCCAACAAGCCAGGGAAAAGAATGCTCCTAACACAGCGGCCGAACAGTTTGCCATTTCTTTATTTGAAAAATTAGAAAGGTCAACACCGGATGATGAAAACGTTAGCCTGGTTGGTGGAGATTTATTTTTAACCCTTAAAAAAAATAGGGAAGCAAAAGGTCATTACCTCAGGGCCATCCGGTTAGGAGCAAACGGTTTTGACCCCTGGCAAAATTTGTTGGTACTGGAGTCGCAGGACAATGAATACGATAGTCTGATTGCCCACAGTGATCAAGGCCTTGAACTCTTCCCCAATCAAGCCGCCCTTTATTATTTCAATGGCTTCGGTCATCTGAAAAAAAAACATTTTACTGAAGCTGCTCAATCACTCGAACAGGCAAAAAAATTATCGACAGGCAATACTAAATTGTTTGGAGATGTTAATGCCATGTTGGGCGATGCGTACAATGCCAGCCGTCAATATGAAAAATCGGATCTGGCCTATGAGGATGCACTGGCCCTTAACCCCGACAATGATTTTGTGCTGAATAACTACAGTTACTTTTTGTCTTTACGAAAGGAAAAATTAGACAGGGCCGAGCAGATGTCTTCCAAACTGGCTAAAATGTTTCCGGAAAACGCCACCTATTTGGACACGTACGGTTGGGTTTTGTACGTGCAGCAAAAGTTTAAGGATGCGCGTAAAGTAATGGAGAAAGCAACCTCCTTAAGCCAGGCCAATGCCACCCACTTCGAGCATTACGGAGATATTCTTTTTCAATTAGGCGATGTGGAAGGTGCCGTAACCCAATGGGAGAAGGCCAAATCCTTCAACGCGAACAACGAGGCACTCAATAAAAAAATAGCCAACCGGAAGTTAAATTGATTATTTTTGCTGCAAACCCAATATGAATAAGAGGTTTGCTCATTGCCTTTATGGCCCCTGGCTGATCGTATTTTTTTCGCTGGGCTTGTTGTCTTGCTCTAAGAAAATCGTTCCAGTCAAAATACCTCCGGTTGTCAAAACCGTTGACGTAGAGGAAATTGATTTCGGATATATGCACGGAAAAGCACGAATGGTTTATAAAGACGAAAAGAAAGAACGTGAAGTGAAAGCGCACATACGCGTGCGCAAAGACAGCGTTATCTGGATGAATTTTACCGTAGTGGGCATGCAAGGCGGCAAGGCGCTGATTAATAAAGATTCTATCACCATCGTGAGTACGGTTGCCCGTGAGTATTACGTTTTTGATTATGAAGAAATTTCCAAGAAGTTCCACTTCAACGTGAATTACCGGGTGCTGGAAGCAGCCATCCTGGGCAACCTGATCCAGAAAAAAAATGGCGATGATGTTATCACGCAGGATGGGGCGTTTGATGTGTTGACCCAGGCTCAAGGTGAGGTTCGGATTAAGAATTCGATTAACCGAATCACAAAAAAAATTGAGAAAGTTGAACTGGTCGAGCCTGCTTCGGGAAACTCGCTGAATGTGCAGTACACTAATTTTCAACCTTTGGGCGATCGTACTTTTCCCTATAATGGCGTGATTAACATCATGTATAATACTATCAACGGTGTGCTGAGCAACACCATCAACGTTGAATTTAATAAAGCCGAGGTAGGGGATAAGGAGTTAAAATTCCCCTTCAATATACCACGCAAGTATGATCGCAGGTAAAAGAAAAATTTTGCTTCCATGTTGGAGGATTTTAAATGCCATTTAAAAAGCTGAACATGAACCAGCTAGCCTTTCCAATTTTTACCTCACCCCCGACCCCTCTCCAAAATGGAGAGGGGAGGAGAAGTATCACCCACGGTATAAATAACAAAAGTGGGCACCCCTCTCCGCCCCGGAGAGGGGTCGGGGGTGAGGAAAAGCACGAGTTCATTGGTAGAGGGGGTTGGGGGGTGAGGATAATAACCCTTATTCTCTTTTTAGTGGTATCGGTTTGCTGGGCTCAGCGAAGCAAATCGCAACTGCAAAAAGAGAAGCAGAAAAACTTAGAAAAAATTAAGGAAACAGAACGTATCCTGGATGAAACATCCAGAAAGAAAAAAAATTCTTTGGGCGAACTCACTGCCCTGAATCAGCGCATCAAGCAACAGGAATCCCTGATTGCTTCTATCAAGGCCGAACTGGAAATTCTCGAACAGGATATTGCTGAGAACAACGGCATTTTGTCTGCACTTGAAAAAGATTTGAAAAAATTGAAGGAAGAATTTGCCGCCATGTTGTTCGAAACACAAAAAGCCAATGAAGGCCTGACCAAACTTACTTTTCTGTTTGCTTCCGAATCGTTTGATCAAATGCTGATGCGATTGAAATACATGGAGCAATATGGGCAGGCCAGGAAAGAACAGGCTTCAGCCATTGCTTTGGTGCAGGAGCAATTAACTGATCAGGTAGAAGAAATCGAAATTAAGAAAGCAGAGAAGGGCAAATTGCTGGATGATGAAGTGGCCGAAAACTCTCAGCTTGTTTCGCTTAAGCAGAAAAAGAGAACCGTAGTTCGGTCGTTGGAGAAAGAAGAAAAAAACTTGCGCAGCGATTTGGAAGACACCCGCAAGGCCATTGCTAAGTTAGACCGGTTGATCAGTGATATTGTTAAAGAAGAAATGGAACGGGCCGCGCGCGAGGCTAAGGCCAATAACTCCTCCAATAATTCATCGGCTGCCCTGGCATTGTCCTCTTCGTTTGAAGAGAATAAAAACCGATTTACCTGGCCTGTGTCCGGGTTTATTTCCCAGAAGTTTGGCCGCCAAAGTCATCCCGTTTTGAAGGGCATTGTGTTGCAGAATGACGGCATCAATATTCAAACCGGTGAAGGCGAAGTGGTGAAATCTATTTTCGAGGGCGAGGTGCGAAGAGTGGCGTTCATTCCAGCCATCGGCACCTCAGTTATTATTAACCATGGCGATTATTTTTCGGTTTACACAGGCCTAAAAGACGTGTATGTTAAAATGGGACAAAAAGTTGATTCCCATCAGGATTTAGGCGTTCTCCAGGTAAATGGCGAAGGAATTTCTGAACTTCGTTTCCAGATCAGGAAAAACATTGTGGCGTTGAATCCGGAAGACTGGCTGGCCAATTAGAAACCTGACAGGTTTTGATAGGTGCGAGAAAGGATTCTATTCCCAGGCAAAAACCTGTTAGGTTTAGCCAACCTAACTATTACCTTAAATCCGCAGCGCTAAAAAAAACAGAGCCGAAAAAGTTCCTAAAATAATTGCATTCAGGTTTTTCCGGCCCGTTTTAATTCACCTATTT
>JAYUHI010000440.1:0-8235 GCA_043767095.1 Bacteroidota bacterium | reverse complement strand
ATCCCCGCAAAAAATTGTAGCGGGCTTTCCATTGTTTTTTGGAGGAGTAAGTTAACCTTAACGCCATTTCTATCAAAATTTAGATGCGTCTGCCCTGGTGGAGAAGGCGATTGCGGAGGCGTTGAAGAGGAAAAGTTATTAGTTTTACTGTCCCGATGCTTCGGGATTAGTTGCATATGAAATAATTTAAAAGCTAATGGAAAATGTTATCAAGGGATTGAAAACTATTGTTGAACTCTACTCCCAAAAGTTCTCCCAATTCTCCGAACAAGACTTTTCCGCCAAACCCAACCCAGCTAAGTGGAGTTGGAAAGAAGTAGTGGGACACTTGATTGATTCCGCACAGAATAATTTGAGGCGTTTTATTGTCGGGCAATATGAGGTCGAGCCCAATATTGCATATCAGCAAGATTTTTGGGTGAAGTCCAACAATTATCAACAAGGGAAGAAGGATGATGTGATTTTACTTTGGAAATTAATCAATCAGCAAATAGCTGCTGTGCTTTCATCCATGCCAAAAGAAAACTATTCCCGGATTTGCAACACCGGCAAAGACACTCCTGAGTTACGCTCCATTGAATGGCTGGCTTCCGATTATGTCAAGCATATGAAGCACCATATTAACCAGGTGATTGCGGGTTCGTTTGACGTTGCATATCCTTGAAGTCAAATGTTGGGAGAGATCAATTCAACCAATGCTGCATTCCCCACAAGTAAAATACAAAGCGGTGAATAATACCTTGTGTCTTGCCTTCCAAAATCGGTGTTCTTTATTTTCTTAAAAAACCCAACATACCGAAAATCTCCAACAGCCCGGAGCAAAAAGACAGCAGCGATAAACCAACCCGTTATCGATAATACTTTTAGTGGAATGTCGATTGGAACAAATCCAATTTTTACCAGATAGAACCAAGAAAATATCAACAGTCCCAATCCTACCAATAGACTTTGAAATTTTGAAGGATTAAATACCCGCTCCCCTGAAGAATTTTTAGGTATTGCCTCAGCAAAAGCAATCTTCCCTCCCAGTGCCCAGTAGAAATGCAATCCGCTTAAAATCAAAAAAACAATACTGTTAATCAGGGCTGGAATTATCATTGGAATTAGTCAATGTTTTGGCGCAAGTCCCTCTCCGCTTCGGAGAGGGATTTAGGGTGAGGTAAAAAACAAGGCTGTTAATTATAGCTGGGATTATCATTTGTCTTATAACTGTTTATCCCCCTTCGGGGGTTAGGGGGCTAAATCGATCCCGTCCTTCCACCATCCACCGGAATACTCGTGCCATTAATATAACCTGCAGCCGGTGTTGCCAGAAAAGCAACGAGCGATGCCACCTCAATTGTTTCAGAAATTCTTCCGGCAGGAATATCATTGATCATGGCCTGCTTCGCCTCTTCAAACGTTTTGCCTGATTTATCAGCATTCGCCTGAATAACTGCCCTCAATCTCCCGGTCATGGAAGCACCCGGCAAAACATTGTTCACGGTTATCCCGAAAGGAGCCAATTCCAAACTTAATGTTTTGGCCCAACTGGCCACTGCTCCGCGAATGGTATTCGAAACGCCAAGGCCGCGGATAGGAACCTTCACCGAAGTGGAGATCACATTAATAATCCGCCCATACTTTTCGCTTTTCATTCCCGGTGCCAGGGCCTGCACTAAAATGTGATTGCACAACAAGTGGTTTGAGAACGCCTGAACAAAAGCATCTGTCGTTGAATCAATGGCTTGCCCGGGTGGCGGGCCACCCGTGTTGTTGATTAAAATATGAATGGGCTGACCGACAGACTGCAAGGCTGATTTCAATTGATCTGGAAAATTAAAATCGGCAATCAGGTAATTGTGTTTTTGATTGGCATGAGTGGAAAGTTCGGGTAGCACGCCCACCATCCTGGCTTCATCTCTTGCCAATAAGGTAACCGTTGCGCCTAACAACGCCAGTTCAATGGCCGAGGCTTTGCCTATGCCTTGTGTGCTTCCACACACTACAGCATTTTTTCCTGATAAGTCTAAATTCATAACTTCAATTTATTCATAAATATAAAAGCAAATGGCGGCTTTATTACCTTTGGGAAAACTGTAAACCTAAACCTGAATGACTCGCAACCTATTTTACCTTCTTGCTTTCCTGGCAACCATCCCTTCTTTAGCCCAGGAAAATCCTGCCATGAGAAAGTACGCATCCCATGTAAATGCAGAACAGCTTAAAGATAACCTGACCATCCTGGCATCGGATGCTTTGGAGGGTCGTTATACCGGATCGCGCGGACAGAAAATGGCAGCGGCCTTCATTGCCAATTATTTTGAAGAGAATGGGTTAGAGCCACCAGTAAACGGATCGTATTTTCAGCCAGTTCCACTTTACTCTATAAAGCAAGGCGATGTTTACCTGGTTGCAGGCACGAACAGGTTTGAGAATTTTAAAGACCTGTTCTATGTGGGCGATGGTGAAACGGGCGCAGAGATTAAGGCTGAATTAGTTTACGCTGGCAAAGGTGGTGATGCAGATTTAGCCCAGTTGGATATAAAAGGCAAAGCCGTATTGCTGTTAATTGACAACCTGAATTTTTCAACCACCAGGGCACTGCAAACCAATGCCCGTAAAATCCGGGAGACGGGCGTCAAGTACATTTTTGCGGTAGCGGGCTCCACGTCTGAGGAATTTGATCAGGCTTCGGCACGGGCAAAAAGCAGACAAGCCAGGGGAGATCTTTCGCTGGACAAGCCGGCAGCGGATGAAGCTGATCAGGGTATTTTCTATTTGAAGCCGACCGCTGTTGAAAAAATATTTAACACCACCATGGAAAAAATGAAATCGCTTGCCGGCACCGAACCGACTAAAAAACCGCTGCGAAAAATTAAACCGGCAGTGGTGAGTTTTCAAACAACGTTGAGTACTAACCCTGTCCGCTCCGAAAATGTATTAGGCTATTTGCCTGGCACCGATAAAAAAGACGAGTTGGTGATTATTACTGCGCACTACGACCATATCGGTAAACGATCATCTGCCGGTGATGATGTGATTAATAATGGTGCGGACGATGACGGATCGGGAACGGTGGCGGTGATGCAACTGGCCAAAGCCTTTGCCGAAGCCAGGAAGGCGGGAAGTGGGCCACGAAGAAGCATGCTTTTCATGACAGTAACGGGAGAGGAAGAAGGATTGCTTGGCTCAGAGTACTACACAAAAAATCCGGTTTTCCCATTGGCCAGTACAGTGGTCAATTTAAATATGGATATGATCGGGAGGACGGATGAAAAATATAAGGACAATAAAAACTATGTGTATGTGATTGGGGCCGATAAACTATCCTCGGAACTGCATGAAATGAATGAGCGGCTAAACAGCACCTACACGCACCTTATTTTCGATTATGTTTATAATGACCAAAATCATCCCGAAAGGCTGTATTACCGCAGCGACCATTGGAATTTTGCCAAGAATAATATTCCGATCATTTTTTACTTCGATGGCATCCATGAAGATTATCATAAAGTGAGCGATGAAGTAAGTAAAATTGATTTCGATTTGCTTGCCCTCCGGGCTCAGTGTGTTTTTTACACAGCCTGGGAAATTGCCAATCGCGATGACCGGTTGAAAGTGGATAAAAAGTAAATTCACATTCGCCACAATGCAAAAACAAACCCTGGCTTTCCTGTTTGCTTTATTTACAGGGTACTTCAGTTTTGGCCAGCGGATTAACTGGACTGCCTTCCGCCTCACTGAAGAGAACGAATTCTTTAATATTACCCATCGGGGCATTGACCAGTATTATACTCAGGGCATGCGGTTCGAATTCACTTACCAAACTGCTGAAAGAAAACTGCTGGAAAAATTAGTCATCCCCATTCCTAATTCCTCAATCAATTACTATTCATTGTCTCTGTCACAACAGATTTATTCACCGCACGAAACGGAGTCTTACTTTTTTGCCGGGGACATGCCTTATTCCGGGGCGTTGTATTTTTCTGAATCGCTGGAGTCGCTTAGCGCTTCCAAACAATTCAGATTAACTACCCGCCTTCATGCAGGCATGATAGGCCCCGCTGCCCTGGTTAAGAACACTCAACTCCTGTTTCATAAGATCATCAAGAACGATCTGGCTGTTGGCTGGGATACTCAGCTTCGTAATGATATTTATTTGAATTATTCATTAAAGGCAGAGCGGGCTTTAACCAAACCCAACAGCTTATTGAGGGTGGAAGGAAAGGCAGAGGCGAATATAGGAACCGTTTTGATTTCTGCTGTTCCAGGATTCAATTTCGAATTAGGTACATGGTACAACCCTTCAAAAAAATTTTCATGGCAAGTATTTTTCAGGCCCGAAGTGCGATGGGTTCTGTACAATGCCTTGCTCCAGGGGGGGATTATAAATCAGGCCACTGCCGATGAATTTTACGCCCAATATTTTATTAAGAAAATCAAGCCACTTGTTTATTCACACAGTTCGGGTTTCCAAATCCGCTACAACAGACTGGAGTTGTTTTATCGCCAGGTAAACCTGACCAGAGAATTTACCGGACAACGACCGCACTATTTCAGCACGATAATGTTCACTTTCCCGATACAGTCTAAACTCTCAAATCTCAAATTTTAAATTACTTCACCCATCCCCAGTTCTCGCCCGATTTTATCCGGTACAGTTGCATATCCGTAACGCCAAACTGCTTGGCAATCATTTTCATCCTGGTTTTGCCCTCTGCAATTTTTCTTCGAATCATGCGCACCCGGTCTTCGGTGAGTTTAGCATTACCATGCGAGCCCCTAAAAATTTTCCATCCCTCGCCTTTCATCGCATGCTCCACGTGCCCTTTCTTATTAACCCACTGCAGGTTGGTGGCATGATTGTTAGAAGCGCTACGGTCTTTGTGAATCACAAAAACTTCGTCCTTGGCTGGCTTAGGAAGAAAATGCATGGCCACTAACCGATGTACCAAAACCACTTTCTTCCCAAAGTAAATGCAGGCGTATGGATATTTTTTTGTAAAGGTGCCCAGTTCCACAAATTCACCCTCCAGTGGAGTGGCTGTAAACCGAACTACCCGTCCATAGTTGGTAACGGCAAATCGAAAGCCCATTGAGTTTCGCTTCACACGTACAATCTCAACTTTTTCCGTTGGATAGAACCTGAGTTTTTCTTGTTCTTCATTTTTCCCAATCTTTTTGTCTTTCATATGAGTTTACATTTCTTTTTTCACTACCAATAAATACCAGTTTTTATCCGTGCTTAAATATCCTTGCTCGTAACAGTAATGATACACGGCACCTTCTTTTGTTGTGTAAATACTGGTGAAATAATTAAAATCAAATCCTTTTTCTTTCAGCCGGTCAAAATGGACTTTGTATTTTCCGGTGGTATTTAACTCCATAAGGATTCGCCTGTTCTTACGCAGCACATGGTTGATGTTGCGCACCTGGTTGGTTCCATCGCTGTTCAGTTTGTTGTTGTAACTGATGCGGCACTGGTCGGAACAGAATTTTTTATCGATCCGGCCGATTATTTTGTCGCCACATTCGAGGCAGGTTTTGGGTTCGCTCATACTATTACGAATATAGTTTTTTCAATTCCCGTTTGATGAAATTCTCAAGCTGCTTTTTACTAGGCAATACAACAGCATATTTCGAAACAGACATTTTATCGTGAATGCCTGCTCCGGCATACTCTACCAGGGCTCTGTTCCGATCGGTTACCAATAATATCCCTATCGGGGGATTGTCTTTTTTTCCTTTAACATTTTCATTGTAGTAGTTGAGATAAGCATTCAGTTGGGAAGCGTTGCCTGTATTAAACTGGTCAACTTTAAGTTCAATAAGCACATGGCATTGCAATATGCGATGATAAAAAACCATGTCAATAAAAAAATATTCATCACCAATGAGAATTCGTTTTTGCCTTGCTTCAAAGCAAAACCCGTTGCCCAGTTCAAGGATAAATTTTTCGAGGTGGTCCAGCAGGGCCTTTTCCAACTGCGATTCATCAATCGTTTCAGACTGGGGTATGTTCAGAAAATCGAAGAAATAAAAATCTTTGACAGCATCAGTAGCTTTTAGCGGTTTTATTTTTTGTTCGATCAAACGCAGGCTGATTTTTTTATTTCTGGAAAGACCAGTTCGTTCATAAGCCAGGGAGGCAATGGCCCTTCGCAGTTCACGCACCGATGGATTGGTTTTGATAACCAGCATTTCATAATACATCCGCTTGGTTAGATCGTCCAGTTTAATCAACTCTACCAGGTGCGAAAAAGATGCTTGGCTAAATAGCTGGGTTAAGTGTTGCCGTTCTTGCTTAACTGGCAATGTCAAACCCTTAGCGTTTTCTTGTTTCTTAGTAATATCCAATTCTTGGGACATTGTCCCAAGAATCTTAATGTCTACCGCCCTCAATTCTTGGGACAATGTCCCAAGAATTGAGGGATAGGATAAATAGAATGTGCGGTACCTCGAAAGCTCTGGTGCAGTAAGGCCTTTGAGTTTTAGTTTTCTTAAGTGTTTCCCCAGTTTATCTAACAGGTGCTCGCCATATCTTGCGCGGTCATCCCCATTTTGTTCAAACTCAATAATGTAAAATCCAAAAAGCCAGTTGCGAAAAGTAATATGCCTGTTCACGGCCGTGACAGCCGATTGATGCAAGGCTTCATGAGCTTGCTGAATTTGAGTTACCAGCGTTTTAAAATTCATGCACTTAAAAAATTATTTGACTGCTCTTTGCTTTAGGAACAATACTAAATCGCCTTTCTCTTTACTGAATCGGGTCTTTTTCAGTTTTTAAGACCCGTTACCAAACGTTTACAAACGAATATAACCGGAAGTAAACGATTAACAAACGACTTGCTCATTTTTCTCCCTCACCTTTGTATCGCCAATCGGTAATAATCCGAGAGCAACCAAAAAAGTATGTTAAACAATTTAAACAATACAACTATGAAAAGCTTAAGAAACAGTGTGCAGTTAATCGGGAATTTGGGAAAAGACCCTGAAGTGAAAACTTTTGGAGACAAGAAGAAGGCCTCATTTTCCATCGCCACCACCGATTCGTACAAGAATCAGAAAGGCGAGAAAGTGGAAGATACCCAATGGCACAACATTGTGATCTGGGGTGGCCTGGCAGATGTGGCCGAGAAGTATTTGAAGAAAGGCAAAGAGGTGTGCGTTGAGGGCAAACTCGTTCACCGCACTTACGAGACAGCCCAGGGTGAAAAGAAATTCATCACGGAGATCAATGTGAATGACATGGTGTTGCTGGGCGGAAAGCAATCAAACTAATCCAGATTGTCTTACACGAAAGAGGGGCGCGAAGCCCCTCTTTTTTTTTGCTTCAGTCACTTCCCAATCCTCTCCAACCTCTCTACATCATTATTCACCGAAAGAATCAGCAAGCATGTTGCGGTGCAAAACACCGGACTGGTTATACAATGGTGACCGTTCCAACTTCCGTCATCATTTTGAATTTTTAATAAACGGCCTGAAGTGTTGTCATACCAGGTTTTCCAGGAATTATCTTTCCCAATAATCATCGATTCGCCTGTTTGCAGATAGCTTAGAAATTCTTCCCCACCATTATTTCCAAATCCGCTAATCACATCTTCTCGCTGGGCTTGGCCCTTGCCGGCCTGGTAAACTTCATAGGAGGTGGAATATTCCAACGCTTCATCTTTTGAGAATCCCAGGGTCTCTAAATTTTGTACTGTGACAGGCGCGCTTTGCGAAATAATACCAGCTGCTTTTCCTTTAATCATAGCTTCCTCCACTTTTCGGGCACCTTTGGCACTGGCTCGTGCTGAACCTGAAACAGAATACAACACAATGCCTGCCCCGCGATCGGTTTTTACATCTCCCGTTTTTGTATCGAGGTTGCCTTGCTGGTATTCGCGGGCGCGCTTTAAAATTTTATCATCCACCACCACTTCGGCCAACTGGGCCAACTCCAGTGCGTTATTCGCCAGGGCCGATTGCAGAACTCCTGCCCAGGTGCCTCCGGCAAAACTGCCATCGTACTGTTGCGATTGTTGGATTTTATTTACGCACACCTGAAGATTTTTCTTAACCCGCTCTTTCAGGTTCAAATCAAAATCCAAAAACTCCACAGTGTTGGTGAGAAACTGTGCTGTAAGAATAACATCAATGTTGGCGCCCAGTTTATACATGCCGACCTAAAAAATACAGCATAATCTATGTATTGTTTCATTTGGCTTGCCCCACTCTGTCATTTGTTTTTTGACAACCAACTCTAACTCA
>JAYUHI010000439.1:0-8236 GCA_043767095.1 Bacteroidota bacterium | reverse complement strand
GGCGTTCGCGGCAACACCACCCAACCCCGAAGTAATGTTCACATAATCCTGCGGCACCTGCATCATATAAATTCGTTCACGCTCCAGGTAACATTGACTCACCAATCCTTCGCCAATGCCTATGTTTTTTTTGAGAAATTTTTTTCGTTCAAAAGCATAGCACGCCACGAGTTCCAGAAACAAATGTCGTTCATCATCGTCATTCAGAAGAAACAAACCGCCCTGGGTGCTTCCCGTGTATTTCACTACAAACCGAACGATGTTATCGTACAGTTCACTGATCGAGGCCGTGTTTGTTCTCAGAATTTCTCCAAACTGGGCGAGCCCTGATGTGGCCCAATTTCTTTTCCGGTCGTCCTCAGCATTCTGACGCAACTTGTTGCGCATGTTAACCAGGGTTTGAAGCAGGTCATCGTCTTCGGCATCATTATTTAATTCAATATCGTAATTGCCTGCCGAAACGGCTTCGATAAAAGTGGACATAGAACTTACCCGTTTGGCTTCCTGATCCAGCTTGGCCTGGTTTTCATTATTTCGCGTTTCACTTTTTTTATCCCTGCGATACAATTGAATGCAAAGCGTTGTGAAAATAACTCCCACCAAAGCAATTGAAATCCATGAAAGAATATTTTGGTATCGGGCGTCTTCCGTTATCCTGTCGTTGACTGCGCTGATGAACTGATCCATCGAGTTTTGAACGTTGTCAAACGCATCTCGCGCTTGCTTCACCGAAGGGTCAACAGTTAACAGGCCTCTAATGGAGTCGTTTGCGTTGGCTGTAGCCTGCCGGGCCGATTCCCACCTGACTTTAGTGGCACTTTCCCAAGTCTCTAAATGAGTTAAGCCTGCCTTTAACTCCTGTATCAATGCCTCATCTGTTACCAACTCAAACTTTCCACGCTCAGTTTCCTGCCCGCGTAAAACCCCATTTAATATTTCTTTGCATCGGGTGATGGGGCGTTGCACATCACGGTTAAAATCGATTTCCCGGTTTCCGGCCACCAACTCATTCAAGTTTATGTATGCTTTCGCATTTAACTCTTTACCATATTCACCCGCGTGTTTTAGTGGTAGATTTTTTTGATAGATGCTGGTGGCACTTCGCTCCACGTAAGCGATCAGCATCGTTACCACGAGCCCAATAATGGCCAGAGCTAAAGTGTTACGAAGGGTTCGTTTGTTCCTGAACATAACTTTCAAGTTTAAATCATGGATCGGGAGAGTAGTGAATAAATATAGCCAGCCGCTTTCCTTTTTAAATGTAAGTGAGATTTTAACACACGCGCAACTAAAACCACAACTTTAGTATTGCTTTTTGCATCGGCCTGGATTAATCCTACTTTGTCATATCACATAACACTAACCCTGACAGGGCTCTGAAAACCCTGTCAGGGTTCGATAAAAAAATCCAGTTTTCATAATGTGACAAAGTAGGATTAAGAATTATAATCAATTTAAAATTTGGCTTACGCAAGATTAGTTTGTGCTACTCTTCTATTTCACTATTCTTCATTTTTGAAAGAATAGCATACGCATTCCTAACAACTATCTGAGCCGTTTCTATTATAAAATCTGAGGGAAGCATAACTTCCGTAAAACCCATTTCGCTATTGCCGGTTTGAACTTCAAGCATGGTGAAGTGATACTCTGCTTCGTGCTCTGCTTTGTTTTCATCTTTCATGGCAGTATGCGGCTGCTCCGCCTGTTGAAAGAAAATATATTTCTTTCCCTGGTAATCAATGATGGCTTTCTCAGGGAGGGCCGTAACTTCTATACCACCCGTTTCAACAACTGCTTTCAGATACATGCCCGGAAGCATGTTGGTATCCTCCTTGTCAATGTGGCAATGAATTCGGATGGTGCGGTCAGCGCTGATCTCCCGGCCAAGCAAATGAACAGTAGCCAACCTTTCCTTCGTTTCGTTGGCGAGCGTGAACCGAACCTTTTGTCCGATCTTAAGTTTAGGCACATCCTTCTCAAATACTGTAAGCTCAGCGTGCAGATGCTGCGTATCTACAATTTCAAAGAGGATGTCGCTTGGGCTTACATATTTGCCAATGTTGACATTCACCTCTGTTACGTAACCATCAATGGGCGAGTAGAGATTGATGGAACCGGTAATATTTCCAGCGTCCAAAGAAACAAGGTCTATGTTTAGCATTTTTAATTTTTCACGTAGGCCATTGACTTTTGTTTGCCAGCTGGAATAGGTTGTTTTGGCTTGTTGCAATGTCTTTTGAGCATTTACATTCTCTTTGGCTAAATCCAGTTGCCGGTCATAATCTGTTTTAGCAAACTCGAGTTGGTTCTTCGCTTCTATATAATCCTGCTGCAGTTGTATGAAGTCAAGATTTTCCATGGTGGCAATAACCTGGCCTTTTTTAACTTTTGATCCTTGCAACAGTGGGGTGCTCTTTAAGAATCCCCCGAGCGGAACGGAGATGCTGATCATCTGCTGGGGCGGAACATCGAGCATACCGTTTACTCTTATCGTGCCACTGATTTGCTTGCTTTCAACTTTACCCAACTCGATGTCTGCCGTTTTATATTGGGCGGCTGTGAACTCTACCGTGTTTTCTTCTTCCTCATGTTGATCCACTGCCTTGGCCTCTTCAACTGGCTTGCTTCCGCATGAAAATGTTAGCACTGAACTTATAAAAATAAAAATTATAGAATTTAATTTATTGATATTCATGGTTGATCTTATTTAACGCCTGATAAAAACTCGATGTAAATAATACTTTGATTGCAGTCATTCACGGTCTGCAAATATTCTTCTTTGATGCCGATTGCATTTCGAACGCCAAGCAGATATTCCGCATATCCTATTTCGCCACCGCGAAAGGCGATCTGCGATTGCTTTAATATCAGCTCTGCATTTGGCAAAGCGGAAGATCGGTAATACTCCAAACTGTTTTTATTCTTTATGTACTGTTGTGCTGCTTGTTGCAATTGACCGTGTAATGTATTTTGATAGTATTGGTAATTACTTTGGGCTGCCTGTTGGTTAAATGATGCAGCTTTTACTTTTGCCTGATGGGGTATGAACCACAACGGTATGGAGAGGCCTAATTGAAACCCAGTGAACCGATCACTTTTGCCAGCAACAGCCCCGGTCTCCGCATCGGCCACATCAATTAAAGTTTGCGAAAAGAAACCCACCTGCAGGTCGGGGGCAAACCGTGCGACTTCCAACCTCTTTTCATTTTTAGCGACCTCAACCTGTTGACGCATAAATGCAAGAGATGGACTTGCATTTAGAGCGGTGGTGTCAGGAAGATTGTTCAGCGCCAACTCACTGAATTCGCCCACTGAAATTTCAGGCAACGTTTCAATCCCCAACAGTGTTTTCAATTGTGTTCGTAACACGATAATAGTAGCTTCATTTTGACGGAGTTGGTTTCTGACATCATTCCGTTGAGTTTCCGCAGTGACTTGTTCCAACAGATTTGATTCCCCTGTTTTGTAGCGCAGAGATGCTGATTTAAGAAAGCCTTCGTAAATACTGTCTTGCTGGATCAGGAGATTGTGTCTGGCCTTTGCAAATGCCAACTGGTGGAAGTTCTGCTTGATTTGATAAATCAATTCGTTTTCTGTCACTGCTTTTTTTAGCTGGGATGAGGTGAAAAGAGATTTATCCAATGCGGCCAGGCTCCCGAATGCCGTGAACGGAATGGCTTGCGTTACCGTTAGGTTGTTATCGTTATTAGGGAACCCATTGTACTGCCCGAAGAGCATGGAAACATTCGTCTTGGGGATGTCGAAAGATGCTTGCTTCAATAATTTCCGGGACTCCACTTGATAGGCAGCCGCCTTGATGCCGGCATTATTTTTCAACGCCACGTCAATAGCTTGTTGAAGTGTGTACTTGCCCGGTTGCGCAATTCCTGCCAGTGCGGAAATGCTGAATAACGCTGTGATGATTACTCTCATAACGAATTATCATTTATGTTTTTAGAACCAATCCTTTCAAAGTAGATGAAGAGGCAAGGCAGTACAATCAGCGTGAGCAGTGTTGAACTGATCAACCCTCCGATCACAACAGTGGCCAACGGTTTTTGAACTTCCGCTCCTGCGCTGGTTGCGAGGGCCATCGGCAAAAAGCCAAGAGATGCAACTGCCGCGGTCATTAGCACAGGGCGAAGGCGAATGGAAGTTGCCTTCAGCACAATCTCATGTAAATCGGTCATGCCTTCTTTTTTTAACCGGTTGAACTCCGCGATGAGTACGATACCGTTTAGCACGGCCACACCGAACAACGCTATGAACCCTATGCCGGCAGAAATACTGAACGGCATACCACGCAACATCAAGGCAAACACCCCACCAATCGCAGACATGGGTATGGCTGTGAAGATAAGTGCGGATTCTTTGACTGAGTTGAACGTGAAAAAAAGCAACAGAAAAATAAGTAACAGCGCCACCGGTACTGCAACCGACAACCGTGCTTTTGCTTTTTCCAGGTTTTCAAACTGACCACCGTAAACGGGATAATACCCTGGAGGGAAGTCAACTTGCCGTTCTATCTTTTGCTGAATCTCTTGCACCACACTGGCAATGTCCCTTCCGGCTACATTAAACCCAACGATGATCCTGCGCTTGGCCTCTTCCCGCTGAATCTGGTTGGGTCCGATCTTGAAGTCAACACCGGCTAATTGTTTTAGGGGTATTTGGTCTCCTTTCGGAGAGGTGATAAAAAGATTGCGCACATCTTCTATGCTCTGGCGATTTTGCATGGCTAACCTCACGGTAAGATCATAACGTCTTTCCCCTTCATAGACCACTCCGGCAGCTTGTCCGGCAAAGGCTGTGTTGATTGTCTGGTTCACGGTTTCGATGTCCAGCCCATACTTGGCCACTTCATCACGGTTAATGTTGATTACGATTTGCGGGAGGCCTGTAACTTCTTCCATGTATAAATCACGTGAACCTTCCACCGTGCCTACAATTTTTCCGATCTGCTGTGACAGTCCGGTGAGCACGTCCAAATCTTCGCCAAATATTTTGATCGCCACATCCTGGCGCACACCCGTCATCAATTCATTGAATCGCATTTGAATGGGCTGCTGAAAGCCGAACGAAACGCCCGGAAGAACTTCAAGGGCCTTGCTCATCTTTTCCATCAACTCTTCGCGCCCACGGGCTTTTTTCCATTCACTCTTATCTTTCAGGATGATCATCAGGTCGCAAGCTTCAATGGGCATCGGGTCTGTTGGTATTTCAGACGTTCCGATCTTGGCGACTACCTCTATAACTTCATCTGGAAATTCTTTTAGAATTATATCCGATCCTTTCTGTGCGGCTTCGATGGTGTACGATAAACTGCTGCCGGTAAGGACGCGCGTTTCCACTGCAAAATCACCTTCTTCCAGCGTAGGCAAAAACTCACCGCCCATGTTCAGGAAGACGATGATGCTAACAACGAATAAAACAGTTGCAGATACGATCACGATGACCTTATGTTTTAATGCACCGTTGATTACCGGTTCGTATAAGCGATGAAAGAAGTCCATCATCTTGTCGGAGAAGTTTCGCTTGTGCTGGATGTTCTTGCTGAGAAACAAGGCAGACATCATGGGCACGTAGCTGAGTGAAAGAATAAATGCGCCTATAATCGCAAAACTTACGGTTTGAGCCATCGGTTTGAACATCTTTCCTTCAACACCCACGAGCGCAAGGATGGGTAAGTACACGATTAAGATTACGATCTGGCCGAAGGCTGCGGTGTTCATCATTCGTGAAGCTGACATGTTTACTTCTTCATCCATTTCCTGCTGCGTTAAAGTCAACGCCTTTATTTTTGAATGAATCGATTTTCCTGTAATATGATGAAGGGTAGCCTCAACAATAATAACCGCTCCATCCACGATCAAGCCAAAGTCTATGGCACCCAGGCTCATAAGGTTGCCGGACACTCCAAACGTGTACATGAGTGAAATGGCAAACAACATGGCCAGCGGGATGATGGAAGCTACCAATAACCCTGCACGCCAGTTGCCGAGGAACAACACCAGCACAAAAATTACAATCAAAGCCCCTTCGATCAGGTTCGTTTGCACCGTTCCGATTGCGCGACTTACTAATTTGCTGCGGTCGAGGAAGGCATCAATCTCAAGTCCTTCGGGTAATGTCTTTTCAATTTGGGTTATGCGCTCTTTCACACGGTTGACAACAGCGCTTGAGTTTTCACCTTTCAGCATCATGGTGACAGCCCCAACAACTTCTCCTTTGTTGTTGTAGGTCATGGCGCCAAAACGATTGGCATAACCGAAGCCGATGGCGGCTACATCACGAATAAGAATTGGAATTCCGGTGCTTGTATTTTTCACGACTATCTTGCCGATGTCTTCCAGTGAGCCGACAAGTCCTTCACTCCGGATGAACCAGGCGTTCGGCTTTTTGTCAATGTATGCGCCACCGGTGTTCTGATTATTTTTTTCTAACGCTGAGAAGACTTCTGCAATGCTTAGGTCATAGCTGCGCAACTTATCCGGGTCGAGGGCTATCTCATACTGTTTTAAGTAGCCGCCAAAACTGGCCACATCTGCCACTCCGGGCGTTCCGAGCAGTTGCCTTCTCACGATCCAATCCTGAATGCTGCGAAGTTCCATCGCGTTAAACTTGTCCTCATATCCTTTCTTCGGACGGATGATGTATTGATAAATCTCGCCAAGGCCTGTAGTAACGGGAGCCAACTCAGGAGAACCCACACCGGGAGGAATTTGCTTTGCTGCTATCGTCAACCGTTCGTTGACTTGCTGGCGTGCCCAGTAAACATCCACATTGTCGTGGAAAACAATGGTAACTACAGAAAGCCCGAAACGCGAAAAACTTCGAATCTCTTCGATGTTCGGGATGGTAGCCATCGTCTGCTCGACAGGAAAGGTTACCAGTCGTTCAATGTCAAGCGCTGATTGAGATGGAGCTACCGTAATAATCTGCACCTGGTTGTTGGTGATATCGGGAACCGCATCAATGGGAAGTTGGGTCAATGAATAACTTCCCCAGCCGATAAGGGCAATGGTAAACAGCCCGATAATCAGTTTATTTTTTATAGAGTAATGAATGATTTTGTCTAACATATGCTGTTATTATTTTTCAGTTAAGCCCGCAGCGTCCATTGCTTAATCGCAACAGAATGGCCTTTGACAAAGAGCGTCAAGGTGGAGTTAAAAAAAAGAGCTTAAATCCTGGGCGGTTGCCAGATATGGTTATGGTCAGACAAGGTCTGCTTTTCGATGTAGGGTATTGTTTCTTTGGTGTTGTGGATAACACCGGCAAAGTCTATATCGGATACAGTGGCAAGGCGAATGTGGGCCGCACAACATGAACAAATGCAGAAGGGTGTGCAAATATCCATTTCATCTGAAGGTGCTTGATCTGCAACGTAAGCGACTTGTTCGCTTTCTTGGAGTTCATCCTGGCAGGTATCCCGGTCGCTGCAGGGATATAACGTGAGGGCGGTAATGTAAATGGCTAATATGAACCGGATGGCTTTCACGATCCAAACTTACGGGAATAACATTTAATACACACAATCGGGATAAAAATTGAATGGCATGTTGAATCGTAATGCGTTAAAATGAAGGACCTATTTTACTCACTCCTCAAACTTTTCACGGGATCATTCGAAGCCGCCCTGAAGGACTGAAAACTCATGGTCATCCAGGCAATCAGAAAAGCAGCAAGACCCGACAAAGCAAATAACCCAACGCCAATTTCTGTTTTGTAGGTGTAATCTTTCAGCCACCAGTCTATGCCATACCAGGCCAATGGCGCAGCCAAAATAAAAGCGATGACAACCAGCTTCCCGAAATCTTTGGAGAGCATCATAACAATGCTCGTTACACTCGCGCCAAGCACTTTGCGGATGCCGATTTCTTTGGTGCGCTGCTCAGCGGTGAAGGCCGTAAGGGCAAACAAACCGAGGCAGGCAATGAGCACAGCAAGTCCGGCAAAAATGCCGAAGATTTTGGCCAGCCGGGTTTCTGCTGCATACATGTTGCCGAACCGCTGATCTAAGAAATAATATGTAAAGGGCTGGCCGGGAGCCATTTCTTTCCATTTGGTTTCAATCAAAGAAATAATCTCCTGTGTGTTTCGCGATTGAAACCGGAAGGATATAATGCCACTCGGCTGTTTGCTCAGGAAAATCATTACGGGCGATACATTTTGCTTTAGCGATTCGAAATGGAAATTTTCTACAACGCCCACCACCATGAGTGATCTCAAATTT
>JAYUHI010000438.1:0-19322 GCA_043767095.1 Bacteroidota bacterium | reverse complement strand
GCAATGGCTTCATCTATTTCATCTTTGATGGAGAGGTAATGGGATTTGATATCGAGGAAGGGGATTTGCATTGGATTTTATCCTCTTGTTTTCCATAGCTTAGGATCACGTGACGTACTCAAGACACCAAGAATGATTACGAGTTTCTTTGTCTCATCCACGGTGAAATGAATCAAATACGGAAACTTACTGAGCAATGCAGTTCGTGTTGTGTCATACCTAATGGCTACGGCTCCAGGATTCTGGCGAATGTAGTGAACGGTGTTTCGTACGTGAACTGTGAATCGCTTGCCTAATCCGAGCTGCCGATCATTGTACCAACTGGCCGCGTCCTTAATATCCTGCTTGGCCAACGGCAAAATGACCGCTTTATACATCACAGGCTTCTTTCAATTTCATCTAATGATGAATCAAAATCCAATGCCTGTTCTGGGTTCTTTTTATATTGCTCGGCTCTCTCCCGAACAATATTCTTTTGCCACTCAGGAATTTCCATCTCCTCAAAATCAACGCCTTTGAGTTTTGATTTTAAATCATTCCATTCTTCGATAGGAATAAAGACTCCAGTGGTCTGTCCGTTGCCGTCTGTGATATATTGTAAGTTCATAAGACAGTCATTTAATAGCAAGTTCGGCAATCGCCTAATTGTAAACAAGTTTCACATAACAGCCTTAAACTGTCTCAGAAACCGCACATCGTTTTCTGAAAACAAGCGCAAGTCGTTGATGCTGTAACGCAGCATGGTTACCCGCTCAATGCCCATTCCAAAAGCAAACCCGGTAAATTCTTCGGGATCAACGTCACAGTTGCGCAACACATTGGGGTGCACCATTCCTGATCCTGCAATCTCCACCCAGCCGCTGTGCTTGCACACCGTGCAACCTTTACCGTGACAAATCAAACAAGAGATATCAATTTCAGCACTGGGTTCTGTGAATGGAAAGAATGAAGGCCGGAATCGGATTTTGGTTTCCTGCCCAAACATTTCTTTTACAAAATGATAAAGCGTTTGTTTCAAATCAGCAAAGCTTACGTTGCGGTCAACATAGATGCCTTCCACCTGATGAAAAAAACAATGGGCCCGTGCGGAGATGGCTTCATTGCGATACACGCGGCCGGGCATGATAGCCCTTACGGGAGGTTTCTTTTTGTTCAGCAACCTGATCTGAACATTCGAAGTATGCGTGCGCAGCAACACATCCGGGTTCCGATTGATAAAAAACGTGTCCTGCATGTCGCGGGCCGGGTGGTTCTCCGGAAAATTCAGCGCAGTGAAATTATGCCAGTCGTCTTCTATTTCGGGGCCGTCTTCCACATTGAAGCCAAGTCGTTCAAAGATTTCAATGATACGGTAACGGGTTAAGGTTAGCGGATGCAGGTTTCCCAGTTTATTGGGAATCACGGTCAACGTCAGGTCGATGTCTTCGGAAGAAACTTCCTCGCTGATGGTTTCCTTAAATCCAGCATATCTTGCCTCAGCCAGATTTTTCAAATCGTTCAAAACTTTGCCCAATGATTTTTTCTCTTCGGGTGCAACCGACTTAAAATCTTCAAACAGTTTTTGAATCTCACCGTTGCGCCCCAGGTATTGTTGACGGTAGAGTTCTACTTCTTTGAGGCTTATGGGTGAGGCAGATTCAATTGCTGCGGTCAATTGTTTTATCCTTTCTTTTATCATAACAAATTCAATTCCCTTGAGAACGACAAAACTAAGTTTTTGAAATGAATTTTTGACGGATTATTGGCTGGAGCCAGATTAGATTTTAGTTACCGAACCATTATTGATCTGATACCTCTCCCCGCTCTCTGGGCAAACTGCAATCCCTTTATTATCGAATGAAAGCTTGTGCCCGTACTCACTCATCCAACCGGTTTGGTGGGCGGGGTTGCCTACGATCAGTGCATAGTCAGGAACATCTTTGGTAACAACAGCACCGGCTCCAATAAATGCATAGCGCCCGATGGTGTGACCACATAACACAGTAGCGTTTGCCCCGATGGTGGCGCCTTTTTTTACCAATGTTTTAGCGTATTGATTTTTCCGGTTGACAGCGCTGCGCGGGTTGATCACGTTGGTGAAAACCATACTCGGACCGAGAAAAACATCATCCTCGCATTCTACACCCGTGTAGATGGAAACATTGTTCTGCACCTTTACATTTTTTCCCAGCACAACCTCTGGCGACACCACCACGTTCTGACCCAGGTTACAGTTCTCCCCGATTTTACAATTGGGCATAATGTGACTGAAGTGCCAGATTTTAGTACCGGCACCAATCTCGCAGCCATCGTCAATCACTGCAGTGGGGTGGGCGAAGTAGGTTGAGTTGATCATGATTAAATATTATAATTACTTTTTTGAACCACATAGGCACATTAGAAACATAGGAATGCACACATAGGATTTTTTTCTATGTGAAATCCTATGTGTCCCTATGTTCTATGTGGTTCAACATTTATGTAATAGAAATTTTTGATCTGACTAACAATGTACTCCAATTCTTCCGGTTTTATCTCCGTATGCATGGGAAGCGAAATTACAGTTTTTGAAAGTTTCTCAGTAACAGGGAAAGAGCCATCGCCCAATTCTTTCTTTTGATAGGCCTTTTGAAAATGCAGCGGCACGGGATAATAGATGATGGATGGAACCCCTTTTTCTTCCAGATATTTTTTCAACTCATCTCGCTTCTCCACTTGCAAGGTGTATTGGTGAAAAACGTGCGAAGAGTTCTTTGCCCTCACGGGGATTTTAATCTGAGAAATTCCATTTAACGCCTTGTCATAATAATTCGCCACAGCGTTTCGCTTTTGTTCGTACTCGGTTATGTATTTCAGCTTCACTAAAAGAATAGCCGCCTGAAGGGTATCCAATCTACTGTTCACACCAATTAGATCGTGATTGTATTTTATCCGCTGACCGTGGTTGGCTATCATTTTTATTTTTTCAGCGAGTTGCGCATCGTTGGTGAAGATAGCGCCACCATCGCCATAACAACCCAGATTTTTGGTTGGAAAGAAAGAGGTGGTGCCAATGGAGCCCATCGTGCCTGATTTCTTCTTCGAGCCATCTTTAAAAATATATTCCGCGCCAAGCGATTGTGCGGCATCTTCAACAACATAGAGTTTATGTTTCGCGGCTATGCTTAAGATTGGTTCCATGTCCGCACACTGGCCATACAAATGCACGGGAACAATGGCTTTGGTTTTGGATGTGATTTTTTTCTCCAATTGATCTACATCCAAATTAAAAGTGTCTGCCTTCACGTCAATAAAAACTGGAGTCAGTCCCAGCAAAGCAATCACCTCGGCTGTAGCCACGTAGGTATGTACAGGCAATATCACTTCATCGCCTGGTTTTAAATCCAAAGCCATCACGGCAATCTGCAGTGCATCAGTACCGTTGGCACAAGGAATACAAAAGCCGGCACCCACATAATTTTTTAACGCTTCTGCAAACTGCCTGACTTGCGGCCCTTGTATAAAGGCCGTTGAGATCAGTACTTCTTCAATGGCTTTGTCAATCTCCGGTTTGATGCGGAGGTATTGGGTGTGAAGATCGACCATGTGGATTTTGGGAAGCATCTATAGAAGTTCATTAAGATCATCAACAGAAATATTGGCTTGACGAATAATGGAGCGCAAAGTGCCTCGGTCTAATTCTTTATGATCAGGAACAACAACTTGAGCGAATGGCGATTGTCGTCTAAGTATGATATGACTGCCATGCTGGCGCTTAAACTCAAAACCAATCTTGGAGAGCGCTTTAACACAATCTCTACCGGAAACCCGGGGCAAGGAACTCATACGGCTACCAGCAAAGCATCAAAATTTTCAGGAGGCACTGGCAATTGGTCATCCCTCAAAGCCAGAATGTATCCTTCAATAGCCTCTCGAATATTAACAACAGCCTCATCCTTTGTTTTTCCCTGACTTACGCAACCCGGAAGGCTGGGGCACTCGGCTACCCAATAATTGTCTTCTCCTGGAAAAATAATGACTTGCCTCATATTGAAATGTTTGTATTTAACGGAACAAATTTAGTTTATTTTAAGTGGTTTTTAACACCACTGGCATAGCCTGGTCATCTCCGGTTTGATACGGAGGTATTGGGTGTGGAGATCGACCATGTAGATTTTAGAAGTCATCATATTTAATCCTGTTTCTCTTACTGATTTGATAGTCCTGACCATTGAATACAAGTAAGTAATTCCAGCTAATGTCAGATTGGTAATACCCCGCCCTTATCAGAAAAATTGGCTTTCTCTTAATGTAAATTGGAATAATGATAATTTCGCTTATTGCCTCGTTCCATTTGCTTCTGTAAAGAATGTTCAAGTCGGTACCAGTTGTTTCAACAACATAAGATGTTGTATCAACAGTAGCAAAAGAAAAAATCGATTCGGGTTCGAGTAATTGATAATGACTGACACGCCACATTTTTTCTCCGTCCCATTTTAAATATTCTTTAAGCCCCTCATCCAATCCTTCATCATTATAAATCCGGTAACTTAAAGAATCAAAACGTCTATTAAAATTGCCAATACAATATTGGTAGTCCTCAATATTAGATTTATCGACTTGAAATACGGAAACGAAACTTTCATCAATACTTCCTTCGAAATATTCAATTCTTTTGAACTTACCCGTTGCAACGTTTTGATTTTTAGAATTGTAAATCTTGATTTCAGCAAGACCGGTTAAATCAAAAAACCGGTAAGTCTTTTCGATTGGAATTCTCGTTCTAACATTAAATGTATTCTTGTCTCTATAGATTACCGAATCACCTAAATTCCTTGCCACAGTCCAATTCTTTATATCAACAGATTCGCCCAATGAGAGGTCT
Organism: Bacteroidota bacterium; assembly: GCA_043767095.1. GTDB lineage: Bacteria > Bacteroidota > Bacteroidia > Cytophagales > Cyclobacteriaceae > ELB16-189. The sequence continues at coordinate 14,479 of JAYUHI010000438.1, read as the reverse complement.
GGGAAGAACTCTCCAGTCTCCTCAAATTTTTCGATAAATCCGATATAACTGAGAGAATCGTTTATTGGAAGAAAAGGCTCAATTGGAAGTCTGACACTATCAATTTTGGCGGTATCCGTTGACTTAGGCGTTGAACAGTTAAAGAGTATGGCCGATAGAAATATGATATATCTGAAAGACATCTTTAGGCTTGATTAGCTAACTTCTTCTCCCACTCCCACGCATGCAGCAACCCCTCTTCAATTGAATATTTTGCTTTCCAATTTAGCTCCTTCATAATCTTGGAGGGATCAGCATAGACTTTTTCAATATCGCCTGGGCGCCTCGCCCCGACCTGGTAATTCAGTTTAACCCCGGTAACTTTTTGGAAACTATTAATCAATTGCAAAACCGAAACGCCTTTACCTGTGCCCAGGTTAAAAGCTTCATAAACATTTGATTTTGATTTTGTTTGAAGGAATTCCAAAGCTTTCACATGTGCATCGGCCACGTCCACCACATGAATAAAATCACGGATGTTGTAACCATCGGGTGTGTTGTAATCATTTCCAAATACGGTTAACTTTTCACGCTTGCCAATGGCTGTCTGCGTTATGAAGGGAACCAGATTGCTGGGGACTCCGATGGGCAGTTCACCCATATTGCCGGATGGATGTGCTCCAATCGGATTAAAATATCGAAGGGAAATTATTCTGTAGCCTGTCTGGTAAGCATCTTCTAAAATACGTTCACACATTTGCTTGGTGGCACCATAAGGCGATTCAGCCCTTTTGAATGGAGCGGTTTCACTTACAGGAATTTGATCCGGTTGGCCATACACCGTGCACGAAGAGGAGAAGATCAAATCCTTAACTTCAAATTCTTTCATCACATCCATGACGGCAACCAAAGAACCAATATTGTTGCGGTAGTAGTCCAATGGTTTCTCCACGGATTCTCCAACCGACTTGTACGCTGCAAAATGAATTACTCCACTGATGGGCCCTTGCGTTTTAAAAACCTTTCGCAAAAAATCGTAATCGAGACAATCGCCCTGATGAAAGTTTGGTTTTTGCCCCGTGATTTTTTCCATGCCCTTCAGCAGGGTGTCATCGCTGCGGGAGAGATTATCGACAATTACCGTTTTGAAACCAGCGTTGTGCAATTCAACTACAGTGTGTCCCCCGATGTAGCCGGCTCCACCTGTAATAAGGATTTTGGATTTCATTTCTAGTTTATTTGCAAATAATGCGACAAATAAATAAAAACCACCAAATTGTCGGTATTCCGATGGCAATAGCAATTGCAAGTAGCCAAGCTATGTAGGTGGAATCTTTGTCTTTGTTACCTGATTCCCACGCAGTGTTGAATTCTTTTGAAAGAAACCCCCTAATGGATTTCAGTCGATCTCGTCTACAATTAATCGAACCTTCAAGTTTCTTAATTATTATTACTCCAAAAATTCCTGCAATTGACGCAATTAGGCTCATAATGAGCCCTAAACAAATCGAATCATGAATTTGAGTAAGTCCAAAAATTCCAACATAAAGAAGCAAAACATAATTTGTGACTGACCATTGTTGTTGCTTAAAAAAAACTAAATCTTGTGAAGATACTTGGTAAAGCATTCTTAGGTCTTCATCTTTATTTTCCATAACACATTAAAATTTAGAGCCTAGCTGTAATCATAGATTTATCCAAAAAGCCTTTCACATCATACACAACCGTATTATTGTCTTTTATTACGTTCCAGGGAAGTGCTTTAAATTCATCGTGACTAACGGCCAACACCACTGCATGATATTTTTTGTTTAACGAACCAATCAAATTAAATCCATATTCGTGTTTCACCTCTTCAGCATCGGCATGCGGATCATAAATATCTACGTTAGTGCCAAAACTTTTAAGCTCATTCACCACGTCAGCCACTTTGCTGTTGCGGATGTCGGGGCAGTTTTCTTTGAACGTGATGCCCAGCACTAAAATATCTGCCTGATGAATGGGAAGTTTGCGGGTAGCCATCAACTTAATCACCTTATTGGCGATGTGCACCCCCATGTTGTCGTTGGTCTTGCGACCGGATAAAATTACTTCAGGGTGATGGCCGAGGCTCTCTGCTTTATAAGTGAGATAGTACGGATCAACGCCAATGCAGTGACCGCCCACTAACCCCGGCTTGAAGGGAAGAAAATTCCACTTTGTTCCGGCTGCTTCCAATACTTCGTGCGTATCAATGCCCATGCGATCAAAAATCATAGACAACTCATTCACAAAGGCAATGTTGATATCGCGCTGAGAGTTCTCAATCACTTTGGCCGCCTCAGCTACTTTGATGGATGAGGCTAAATGCGTGCCTGCTGTGATGATCCTTTTATAGAGTGCATCAACCTTCAAAGCAATTTCAGGTGTGCTGCCGCTGGTGACTTTTTTTATGGTTGAAACGCGATGCAGTTTATCGCCCGGGTTGATTCGTTCCGGGGAATAGCCGCAGAAGAAATCAACATTGAATTTTAATCCGCTTGTCTCCTCAATAACCGGAACGCATACTTCTTCGGTGCAGCCCGGGTAAACAGTGGACTCATAAATAACCACATCACCCTTTTTTAAAACACCTCCTACTGTTTTGCTGGCGCTGATGAGGGGAGTAAGGTCAGGCTTTTTGTATTGGTCAACTGGAGTGGGAACTGTGACGATGAAATGATTAACGGATTTCAAATCCTCTGCATCAAAAGAGAAAGAAAGTCTGGCAGATGATTTAAGTTCTGTAGGATCTACTTCCAATGTGCGATCGTGGCCGTTCTTTAATTGTTCAATTCTTTCTTTGTTGATGTCGAAACCAATCACATCCATCACTTTGGCAAACTCCACTGCGAGCGGAAGGCCAACGTATCCTAAACCGATGATGCCTATTTTATCCATAATTTATTTTTGTTTCGCACGGAGGCCACAGAGATCACGGAGTTAGTACATTATAAATTTGTATTCTCCTTGTGCTCTGTGCTCTCCGTGCGGAAATTATACTTTATAATAGCTTAAATACCACTCAACAAAATTCTTCACTCCCGTTTCAATGGAAGTAGCCGGTTTGAAATCCACTTCACGCATCAGGTCATCCACATCGGCAAAAGTTTCGGGCACATCACCATCCTGTAAAGGCATAAAGTTTTTGATGGCCTTCTTGCCCAGGGTTTCTTCAATCACTTCAATGAAGCGAAGCAACTCCACGGGTTTATTGTTTCCAATATTGTAAATCCGGTACGGGGCAAAACTGGTGGCGGGGTCAGGGTGATGGCCATTCCAATCCGGATTAGGAACTGCTGCTTTGGGCACTAACCGCGCAATGGCTTCTACGATATCATCCACGTAAGTGAAATCGCGTTTCATCATACCATTATTATAAACATCAATCGGTTTGCCTTCTAAAATGGCTTTGGTAAAAAGGAACAGCGCCATATCGGGCCGGCCAAAGGGACCATACACGGTGAAGAATCGTAAACCAGTTGTGGGAAGATTATACAACGAAGAATAGGTATGCGCCATCAACTCATTCGATTTTTTGGTGGCCGCATAAAGCGACAGCGGATGATCAACATTACTATGAACAGAGAACGGCATCTTCTTATTAGCGCCATACACCGAACTGGAAGAAGCATACACCAGGTGCTGCACACCATGATGGCGGCATGCTTCAAGGATGTTGAGGAACCCATGCAGGTTGCTTTTCAAATATGCATCAGGATTGGTGATGGAATAACGTACACCGGCCTGGGCCGCCAGGTTCACCACGTAAGGAAAATCAAACTCTTCGAAGATCCTATCCAACAATTTCTTATCCGTTAGATCAATTTCCCTGAAAGTGAAATTCTGATTTTGCTTAAGGATTTCGAGACGGGAACGTTTCAGTTTAACATCGTAATAGTCGTTCATGTTGTCCAACCCCACCACCTGGAAGCCCAGACGGCTCAGCTTGTTGGCGAGGTGAAACCCGATAAACCCGGCTGCCCCGGTGACTAAGATTGGTTTTCCCATAGTGTGCGTCAAAAATACCAAAAATAGGTTTGGTTGTTTGCTTAACTTCGCGGGCTTTTGTGATTATGCCTGTTCCGCTTATTACCCTGCTCAAGAAAGAATTTCAGATTGAAATCCGGAATGGCTCTGCACTGGCCGGCCTGGCGCTTTACATGGTGAGCACCATTTTCATTTGTTACCTCGTTTTCTGGATAAACCAAAATCAATTAAGTCCACTTACGTGGAGTGCTTTGTATTGGATTATCCTGATGTTTACCCTGATCAGCACAGCCGCCAAAAGTTTTATTGGTGAGAAAAAAGGCATCTTCATTTACTATTATTCGATTGCCAGTCCACACACCATTATTCTCTCCAAGATGTTATACAACACTTTTTTGGCATTGGTGCTTTCGCTCACAGGCCTGGGGTTGTTCACTTTATTTCTTGGCAACCCAATTGAGGACATGGGTGTGTTTATGCTGATCGCTGCGCTGGCTTCGTTTGGTTTTGCCGCCTCTTTATCGTTGCTGTCGGCCATTGCTTCCAAAGCCGATCATGGTGCGGTGCTGATGGCGGTGCTCAGCTTTCCGGTCATTATCTCGATTCTGTTCCTGGCCATCCGGGCCACACGGAATTGCATTGATGGACTTGGATTTTCAGCGAGTCAGGATGAGGTGATTACCCTGGCCGCCATTAATTGCCTCATCGCTGCCGTTTCGTATTTGCTGTTCCCTTATATTTGGCGCAGTTAGTTTTAAAGGTCAACAGTCCACGGTCGACAGTCGACCGTTGTCAGTGGACAAGGAATCGATTATGAGAAAAACCTGGTGGAAAATATTATCCGTTGTGTTGCTAACCTACACCATCGTTGGTGGTTTGTTGATGGAAGTGCCACGCCTCAATATTGTAAACGAAACGATTCGCGCTTTATACTTTCATGTGCCCATGTGGTTTGGAATGGTAACGATGTTTTTGATTTCAATGATTTATGCCATTCGATATTTGCTGAGTCCAACCTCTGAAAAGGACATCTATTCTGTTGAATTTGCCAACGTGGGTTTGGTTTACGGAATCCTCGGCATCCTCACCGGTATGATTTGGGCCAACTACACCTGGGGCACTCCCTGGCATGGCGATCCCAAGCAAAACGGTGCGGCTATTTCGTTGCTGGTTTACCTCGCGTATTTTGTATTGCGTGGTTCCGTTCAAAACGATGAACAACGCGCCAGGCTGAGTGCTGTATATAACATCTTTGCTTTTGTAGCAATGATTCCGCTAATCTTCATCATTCCACGCATGACAAGTTCCATGCACCCGGGCAGCGGGGGCAATCCTGGTTTTAATATGTACGACCTCGACAGCCAGATGCGTCTCGTGTTTTATCCCGCCTGCATAGGCTGGATTTTATTAGCGGGTTGGATTGCCACCGTTCGCATCCGGTTTAGAATTGTTTCAGAAAAATTAGCCGATCAATCAATATGAAATATTTATTTACTTTACTTCTCGTCATCGTTATTCCTCCCTTGCTGGCTGGGCAGGAACAAGTTGAGATGGCCGACACCATGCGCAGCGAAGGAAAAATTTATGCCGTGGTGGCCATTATGCTCGTGATCTTTTTTGGATTGATTGCGTACCTGGTTATTCTTGATCGGAAAGTTTCGAAGGTGGAGAAGCAGTTGAAGAGGTGAATCCTACTTCTAGATCAAGTTACTTGCTGAACCCTGACAGGGTTCTGAAAACCCCGTCAGGGTTTGAGTGAAATCGTAAAAAGTCTAACAATGAGTAGTATTTAATTAGGGATTACAGTTTTATAATTCTCACTCAAACGTAATCCTCCCAAACTGCTGGGTCTTTCTTCGCTGGCCAAACAAAATCATATCGGAATAAGAAATCTGTTCGCACACTTTCGGGCGGATAATTACTTCCGATATTCCTGCACTCAGCGGCTTTCGGCTCATCTCTCCCTTTGAATTAACCTGCGCCACCATTACTACCTGGTTCCGGCCTCCCGCATTGCTCACTCGGCCCACACCGGTGTAGCTCAGGTTATCCGGGTTGTCGTTATAGATGAAATAAATTTTGTCTTTGTTTATGGCCATGGCATAGGATGAATAGAAGCCTCCATCATCCACTGACATTTGCCGCTTAGGAACTTTAATAGCCCAATCAATATTTCCTGAGCCGTCAATATTGACGAGGATAATATCGTTGTAATAATAATACGTAACGGTTCTCACCGAGGGCCTGTTGCCAATGTATTGCGTGTAGGTAACTGTCTTCACGAAATACTGTTCACCAATCAGCATCGCCCCTCCATCGCTGCGCACAATCAGCTTATCCAAATCATATTCATACAGTTCAACATCCTGCCCTTTCTCTTCTCTTCGCTTGGCCTTATCCGCTTCACGCTCGGTCATGTTTTGGGTGATGAAGTCAATATCGAACTCCTTGAAACTTTGGGTTTTAACTTCTTTGGTGCGAGCATCAATGGAAAAGAAAAATGTGCCGCGAATGCTCAGCTTGCCGGTCTCAGAATAAAATCCGGCACACACAATATCTTTATTGGCCCGGATCCCGATTTGCAAATCGGTTAAAAATTTATCGGGAAGGCCAACAGAATACTCGTTTATGTCTCCCCCATTGTTGGTGTACGATAGTACTTTGTATTGATAGTTTGCTGCGCCTTTTCGCTTAGTCCTTCGCCTGTCCATATATAATAATCCCAACACATACGCATTTCCATAATTATCTACTTTGATGGTTTCAATATCGAAAAGCTCATCGCGATATGGCAGGGTAATATCTTTTTTCCACAACAGGTTCATCTCTTTATCCACCACCATAAAACCGAATTTCTCAGGGTCATTATAATTATAAGGCAACGAATAAAAAATCAACACCTTAGAACTATCGTTTGATGTTCGAAAGCTAAAAGAGCCACTGTTTTTTTTGGAGTTGCCCTCATAATTGATTTCAGCTAGCTGCCTTTTATTGTTGTTGTCTGCCAGGAGCGATTGCTTATCAACAGGCTGAACGAAAAGCCGGTTGTTCTTCGTCTTTTGGTCTGGAAAAGAGGTAAACAACAGAAGCCGGCCATCCAGGGGCAGCAGGAATTCAAGGTAACTTTTCTTTCCGCCTTCCGTCAACTCCAGTTCAAAGGATTTGGCGGGGTTCAAATTATTATCAAACCGTTCAATGCTAAATGTGTTGTTGGCAAAAATACTTCCTCTGGCATTGTTTTTTAAAACATAAAAGCCCGAATGATCATAGCCGATAATATCAACCACGGTAGAATTTCGCGGAGCAGCGAACTCCTTCCCCCATTTCAACTTCAGTGGCACGCTCTGGGCGTACAAACTAACGGATCCAAAAAAAATAATGATTGCAATACTAATTCTCATTTCAGTTTATTCCTGATTCTACTCAAAACAAAAGACGTCAATTCGAGGGAGGTACGACCGAGAATTCCCCTTTCTTGTTTTTCTATTAGAGATGTCTCACTCTCGTTCGACATGACGTAACCTGTTTTGAGTAACATCATTCTCTTATTCTCTCAAAAAATTTTTCCAGTAAACTTTTACACTCCCCAGCCTTTACACCTTTTACTATTTCAGATTTAGGATGAAGCAATTGCTTGCCAACTAAACTAAACCCACGCAGTGAATCATCGGCCCCATACACCAGTTTACTCAACTGGCTCCAGTTCAGGGCGCCCGCACACATAACACACGGTTCCAAGGTTACAAACAAGGCGCACCCGGTAAGATATTTGGCGCCTATGTAATTCATGGCCGATGTAATGGCCACCATCTCGGCATGAGCCGTGGCATCCTTCAACCGTTCTGTTTGGTTGTGGGCCCGCGCAATTATTTTATTTTTGGAAACCACCACAGCGCCAACGGGCACCTCGCCATCGTCAAAAGCTTTCTGTGCTTCTTTCAAAGCTTCCCGCATAAAGTACTCATCTGTGTATAATTCCATCACCGTACTTTAATGGAATGCATCACGACTTTGGCCGTCTCCTGCCACTCTTCCTTTTGTTCTTTTGTGCAGTTGAATGAAAACACCAGCGTGCGGGTTGGGTGCACTAAGTACATGATGTATGTGTATTTCATCAGGGCGTCCTGCGTAGTCACTTGTTTTCGATCTGCATTTATGCGGGAATCAAATTCGAAATAAAAAAATTTCTTCTTGTGGATGGTTTCAACGCCTTCCGAAATCATCTCAACCCGGTCGTACATATTGTAGATGGTGGCCTTAAAAAATTTCCTGGCAAACTCTACATCACCATCTTTCCATTGGGTGGCCGAAATATTCACGCTGAAATCGACAAGCCTGTCGGGGTTCGTGTAAGCCCCGAGTGGAGCCCTCACAGATGGGTAGCGTTGAATAATATCCTCCGGGGTCATCGGTGCAAGTTCTTTAGGCAGCATGACCGTTATGCCCTCCGCGATTTTGGTTTTCACCAATTTTCTGGGGGCGAAGGCCGCCAGGGTTAATACAATCAGAAAAGGGAGCAGCATTTTCATTTGGTCAATTTAAATTTTGAATGGGTGATTGATTAACGATTTTCAAGTTGATTCATTTCATAAGGGAAGGAAAAATCTGAAATCGAAAATCGAAAATCGAAAATTCCTAAGTTATCTTGCGGCAAATTTAACTAAAACTCATGTTACGAACCCATACTTGTGGCGAACTACGGACAACGGATGTGAATAAAATAGTAACTCTTACAGGTTGGGTGCAACGTGTCCGAGACAAAGGCAGCCTGCTGTGGATTGACCTGCGCGACCGCTATGGCATCACCCAACTGTTTTTGGAAGAGGGCATAACTGATCCTGCTCTTATACAAACAGCACGGGGGCTGGGCCGCGAGTTTGTTGTTCGCGCGGAAGGCGCTGTGGCTGGGCGTATGTCGAAAAATGACAAGCTGGCTACGGGGGAGATTGAAGTGAAAGTTACCGGCCTGAGTGTGATCAACCCATCCAAACTGCCGCCCTTCACCATTGAAGATGAAACAGATGGAGGCGATGACCTGCGCATGAAATATCGTTACCTCGATTTAAGGAGAAGCCCGGTTCGCGAGAGTTTGCAACTCCGTCACCAAATGGCCAGGCAAACACGGGCTTACTTAGACTCGCTGAATTTCATCGAAGTCGAAACACCTGTGCTGATCAAGTCCACACCCGAAGGCGCGCGTGATTTTGTTGTGCCTTCTCGATTGAACCAGGGAGAGTTCTATGCGCTGCCGCAATCGCCTCAAACGTTCAAGCAACTGCTGATGGTGTCTGGCTTCGACCGGTACTATCAAATTGTAAAATGCTTTCGCGATGAAGACCTGAGGGCCGACCGCCAGCCGGAGTTTACACAGATTGACTGCGAGATGGCTTTCATTGAACAGGAAGATGTGCTCAACACATTTGAAGGATTGACCAGACATTTGTTCAAATCAGTTAAAGGAATTGAAATAGAATCGTTTCCGCGGATGAGGTACGATGACGCCATGAAAAATTACGGTTCCGATAAACCCGACACGCGATTTGAAATGAAATTGGTTGAACTCAACGAAGTGACCAAAGGCAAGAGCTTTCAGGTTTTCGATAATTCGGAATTGGTAGTGGGCATTTGTGCACCAGGTTGTGCCGGCTACACCCGCAAACAATTAGATGAACTCACTGAGTTTGTCAAGAAGCCGCAAATTGGCGCGAAGGGTTTGGTTTGGCTGCGCTGCGAAACCAATGGAACATTTAAATCTTCCGTAGATAAATTTTTTGATGAGGTGGAATTGAGCCGTTGGGCGCAAAAGTTTAATGCCCATGCGGGTGATTTGATTTTAGTGTTATCAGGTGAAGCTGATAAAACAAGAAAGGCTTTAGGCGAACTCCGTTTACAAATGGGCTCGCAACTTGGCTTACGCGATAAAAATAAATTCGCTCCGCTTTGGGTTTTGGATTTTCCATTGCTTGAATGGAACGAAGAGACTCAAAGGTTCCACGCCATGCACCATCCGTTCACATCGCCCAAGCGCGAAGACTTGACTTTGCTCGAAACCGATCCGGGAAAAGTTCGTGCTAACGCATATGATCTGGTAATCAACGGAACAGAGATTGGTGGAGGCTCCATTCGTATCCACGATCGTCCAACCCAACAACTTATGTTTACCAAACTTGGCTTCACAGAAGAAGAAGCTAAAAAACAGTTTGGCTTTTTGATGGAGGCCTTTGAGTATGGCGCTCCACCCCATGGCGGCATTGCCTTTGGGTTCGACAGGCTTTGCTCACTCTTTGGTGGTGCCGATTCCATCCGAGATTTCATTGCCTTTCCAAAAAACAATGCGGGACGAGATGTGATGATTGATACACCTTCTACAATTTCTGAGGAGCAGATGAAGGAGTTGGGGATTAAAGTTGTTGGTTCTTAGTTGGTAGTTATTTGGAATGCAGCTAACAACTAACAACTAACAACTAATAACTAAACAAAATGAACCCCTGGCTCACAGCCATCCGCCTCCGCACCCTTCCCCTCGCGCTTTCATCGATTGGGATGGGTGGGTTCTTATCGGCCGCTGCCAGAAAGTTTGATTGGACAATTTTTTTACTCTGTTGCCTCACTACAATTTTCCTTCAAATCCTTTCTAACCTGGCCAACGATTATGGTGATTCCATTCATGGTGCCGACCATGCCGGGCGAAAGGGTCCGAAGCGGGCTGTGCAGTCGGGGGCAATTTCTTTAAAGCAAATGAAGGTGGCTGTTATCGTTACAGCCTTGCTGAGTTTAATTTCTGGAATCTATTTGTTATGGATCTCGCTGGAGTGGAGCCGGAATGAATTCCTGGTTTTCCTTGGCATTGGCCTGCTTTGCATTTTGGCTGCCGTTGCTTACACGGTAGGAAAAAAACCGTATGGATATTCCGGGTTGGGCGATATTTCGGTGCTGATATTTTTTGGATTGGTGGGTGTGATGGGGTCTTCTTATTTAATGACCAAAAGTTTGGAGTGGCTACAAATGCTTCCGGCTTTGTCGTGTGGATTATTTTCAGTGGCGGTGCTGAACATCAACAACATTCGCGACATCGAATCGGATAAAGCAGCCGGAAAATTTTCGGTGCCTGTGCGGATTGGAAAAAGTAAGGCCGCACTTTATCATGGGTTCCTCTTGATTGGCGGCATAATCTTTTCCCTGATCTATGTTATCTTGAACTTCCATTCCGCCTGGCAACTTATGTTTCTTTTGGTTTTACCAATCCTGTTGAAAATATTATCGGCCGTAAAAAATGAGCCCTCCGAAAACTTAGACCCCTGGCTGAAGAGAATGGCGTTAACGACTTTGCTTTTCGTGATTTTGTTTGGGGTGGGGGCACTTTTGTAAATCCTAATCCAAATGCCGATTGGTTAAGGGCTAAAGCCCTTAATCTTTTTTTGATTATTGCCACGGCCTTAAGGCCGTGGTAATATTTGATCACACCACCCTGGAATTTAGTCCTTGAAAGAATCTTAATCAAGTGGACTTCAATCAAACAATCCTGCCTGGTCTTCTTTTTTTTCTGGATTAGATTCAGTGGAATACAACGGCAGTTTATTCATTCGACTGGTTAGCAAGCCTTCATCCGTTTCAATCCCTTTCGACTTCGCTTCGCTTTTCAACATAGCTGTTTCCTGCTCCAGTTCTTTGGCGCTGATTTGTTTTGATCTCCGCTCAATGGGCGGATTGATTTTTTCCGCCTTTTCAAATTCCGATACTTTTTCCAAAATATCTTTCGGCAAGTCGGCTTCACTGCGATACACTAACTCGAAAAATTGTTTGGTAAAAAATCCGTCAATTTGAATTCTTCTCTTGGACAGGTGAACAAATTTGCCCAACACCCGGCAAATGTTTTCGCGCTCCTCGGGACTTAGTTGTTCGGCAAATTCATATTCCTCTATTTTCTTAAGGCTGAGGATTACGGGCTCTAATGAATCAATAGAAATCACAAACACGTTATAATCTGCCAAACGAAAAATAAACTGGTCGAGGCTTTCGAGGGTGTTGGAGGGCACCACCAGAAAAACATCCTTTCGCACATCAGGTTCCTTCACATATTTTTTAACAGCCTCTGATTGGTTTTTTAGGTACTGCCGGAAGTTGGAAAGATCATCGCCTCCAGGACTTTTGGCATCAAACACAATGAATTCGTTACTGATTTTGATGGTGTTATCTGGCTCTCCCTTGAAAGGGACTTTGTCCACGTAATCAATGGTGTGCCTGGAGCAAATAGTTTTGATGGTGTTCTTAACATTTTCCTGGTGGTTAGTCCATGTTTCGCGCAACTTGATAATTCGCAAGATCTCCGCATCTTTCTTCTCTTGCAATTCACGGTTGCGATCATTTTGAATCCGGGTCTGAATGCTTTCAAGCGAAGCGATGGCCTTGGCGTGCTCCTGCCGCCTGAACTCTTCGTCTTTTACCAACTGGGTATTATGCTGAATGTTCTTTTGAAGTTCGCGTTCAGTGTTGACCAATCTTTCCCCCAAAACCGAAACTTCATTGGCGAGTTCGGTGCCGCGCCTTAAGTAGTTCTTATTCTGCTCGGCAACAGTAGTCAGGTCTTTTTGAAGTGATTCAATTTGTTTGTTTGATTCTTTAAGCACTTCGACCTCGGTTGATAATCGGGTTACGGTTTCGCTTAGATTTTTATTGTTCAATTTTTCAATTGAATTAGAGTTCTCCACCCTCGAAGTCTCCTCAACTTTGCTAATCAACTTTTGCAAATCGCCAAAGGCATCCATCAGTTGAAGCCGGATGTTGCCCCAATTAAAAAGCCTGCCCCAAAAACCGATTGATTTTAAGTTTTCAAAAAGTCGTTTGATGTTGTCGAAGTTGGAGTCCATGGTTTTGCAATCGCGTTAAAGTTAAGGAAGGGTAGTGGTAAAAAGAAACGATAAGCGAATCGACAAAGGGCCAAATCTTTTTGTTGTTGAGTGAAGAATCTGATAACTTGCACAGTAATTAGGAAACAAACAAAATGAAAGAAGTTGGAAGGTTTCGGGCAGAAAGGATTCAACTCCAGGACGGGAGAAATGGGATTTTTATTGAAACGAATACTCCCATCAATCAAGCTTCATTAACTATAACCTACCGAGGCAAACGGATGACAAGGCCCCTGGAAACCGCTCGGACAAAGAAACTCATCAAAGTCACAAAGCTTGGGTCAACCTTAATCAAAAGAATGCAAGACGTAAAGCGAATGAAAGCCACGGGGAATTATTCATCCTCAGACTTTGACTCTTTGGTGGATGCCCTTTAAGCATATTATCCACGATGGTTTTTTAAAAGATGCAAGGGCCATCAAAAACATTTATCCCAAGTTTGGCGAAGATTTAAAAAGGTTGAGGCAATCATTGGAGGCCAAAACTGGCGCTAACAATCCAAATTCGAAGGACTTAGGTGGTGGCCTGTTCAAATTTTATTTATCCATTACGGGCAAGCCGGCCAGTAAATCGTTTGGGGCAAGGATTATATATTTATTGATCACCAGCGATGAAGAAATATGGTACTTGATGTGCTACGATAAATCTGATAAACGGGATTTGACTCATACCGATAAAAAAGCAATTAAGAAACTCGCCATAGAAATCAATAATATCAGTAGTGAGGAGCGACTGTTGAAGTTTCGTTCAGGAACACTTGCTCGGAAGAGAGGCATCAAGAGGAATGGATAATGGCAATGAATGGTAGTAAATTTCATTGAGCATCAAGTATTATTCGCCTACCTTTGCCTCCCAATCTCAATTTTATGACAGATACTATCACCTCCAGCCACGAAGCCATCGCCCTTGAAGAACAATACGGTGCCCACAATTACCACCCCATTCCCGTTGTGCTTTGCAAAGGCGATGGGGTTTTCCTTTGGGATGTGGAGGGCAAGCGCTATTTCGATTTTCTATCGGCCTACAGTGCGGTTAATCAAGGACACTGCCACCCGCGCATTATCCGTGCTTTGACAGAACAGGCCAAAGAACTCACGCTCACCTCACGTGCTTTTTATAATGATAAACTCGGTCTGGCTGAAAAATTTATTTGTGAGACATTTGGTTACGATAAATCCCTGTTCATGAACAGCGGGGCCGAGGCGAATGAAACAGCCATCAAGCTGGCGCGCAAATGGGGCTACACGAAAAAAGGAATTCCGGATAACCAAGCCGTAATTGTTGCGGCAAAACAAAACTTTCACGGACGAACCACTGCTATTATCTCTGCCTCTACTGACCCGCTGGCCACGAAAGGTTTTGGTCCGCTCATGCCCGGTTTTCAAATTGTGAATTATGATAACATTCCTGATTTGGAGAAAGCGTTGGCTAATCCTAATGTGTGTGGATTATGGATTGAACCTATCCAGGGCGAAGCCGGAGTTTACGTTCCAGCGGATGGCTACCTGAAAGCAGCCGAAAATCTTTGCCGCAAACACAACGTGTTGCTGATGATGGATGAAATTCAAACCGGCATTGCCCGCACC
>JAYUHI010000437.1:0-3485 GCA_043767095.1 Bacteroidota bacterium | reverse complement strand
GGACTTACGCACGATCTTTAAAATTTCTACAAAATCACAGGTTATATCCATCAATTTTGCATCAAAAACAAAGTTTTGCGTAACTCCTCTTATTAAATCAAGCCTATTTATGTTCCGTGCTCTTTTTGTGTTTGTTTTTGCTCCCTTCTTACTTTCTGCTCAGTTTAAAAACATCGTGCTCGCATCACAAACAGAGGGAAAATACCCACCCGTTGAGCCAAGCATTATAGTCAACCCCGACAACCCTAAAAATATTGTGGCCGGAATCGTCTTAGACAGGTCTGTATATACCACCGATGGCGGCCTCACCTGGAAGGAATCTGTGCTCAAGTCTTCCTATGGGGTTTATGGCGATCCGGCCCTGGTGGCCGACAGCAAAGGCAATATTTATTATTTTCACTTAGCCGACCCGAGCGGAAAGGGAAGATCGGCCGATGAATGGTTAGATCGAATCTCCTGTCAAAAATCAACCGACAAAGGTGCCACCTGGGGTCCTGCTTCTTTCACTGGGCTTAACTCACCCAAGGACAATGACAAGCCCTGGCCTGCCCATCATCCGAAAAAAGATTTATTGGTGGTGACCTGGACTCAGTTCGATAAATACGGATCTACGGACACCTCATGCCACACGAACATCATGTTCAGCAAGTCCACCAGCAAAGGCGACAGGTGGTCTGACCCGGTGCGCGTCAATAAGCTGAGTGGCGATTGCCAGGACAGCGACTTCACGGTGATGGGAGCCAGTCCGGCTGTTTCTTTCGATGATAAAATTTTTGTGGTCTGGGCTAACCAGGGAAATATTTATCTGGATCGCTCTTACGATGAAGGTAAAACATGGTTAAAGAACGATATGAGTATTGCTAAACAAATGGGAGGATGGGATTTAACCGTTCCTGGGTTAGGCCGCAGCAATGGTTTGCCCCAAGCAGTGATCGATAACAGTGGAAGTCCGTTTCATGGGAGCCTGTATGTTTTATGGGCCGATCAGCGCAATGGAGAAAACGACACCGATATTTGGATGACGCGCTCAGCCAATCGTGGCGATAACTGGAGTTCTCCGGTGAAAGTAAATCAGGACGGGCCCGGCAAGCACCAGTTTCTTCCCTGGATGACCATCGATCAAACCAATGGTATTGTTTACGTAATGTATTATGACCGGAGAAACTATGACGACAACCAAACCGATGTTTATTTAGCCTGGTCTTTGGATGGCGGCAATAAATTCACGGAAACCAAGATCAGCGAAACCCCGTTCACGCCCGATGAGAAAAAATTCTTTGGCGATTATACCAATATTTCCGCCCATGAAGGAATCGTTGCCCCCGTGTGGACACGCATGGATGATGGGCAAACGAAGGTTTTAACGGCAGTGATCAAGCAGGTTGATCTTATTAAGAAGTAGTTTTTAGGCATTGGGAATTAGGCATTGGGAATTAGGCATTAGGGACTTGACCATGTTTGACCATGCCCCTAATCCCTAATGCCAAATCCCCAATCATCGTCTTGGAAATATTCAATAACTTTGCCTGAACTTCAATAACCCAAAACTTATGAATTCCATCAAACCAACCCGCAGAGAATTTGTAAAGAAATCCACATTGGCAGCCGGCTCACTCCTGGCATTGCCGCTGGTTTCGAAGGCTAACTTTTTTAATACTTCTGCAGACGACACAATTAAAATTGCCCTCATTGGCTGCGGTGGCCGCGGCACAGGCGCTGCCATGCAGGCTCTTCTTTCTAAACAGAATGTGAAACTCGTGGCTATGGCCGATGCATTTAAAGATCGCATTGATGATTGCTATAAGAGCCTCACCGAAGAAGAAGCCCTTCTTCCAATGAAGGATAAATTCATAGTTGCTGAGGAAAATAAATTTGTTGGATTTGATGCCTACAAGAAAGCCATTCCGTTGGCGGATGTAGTGATCCTGACAACACCTCCCGGTTTCCGTCCGATACATTTCGAAGAAGCCGTGCGCCTGGGCAAACATATTTTCATGGAGAAGCCCGTGGCCACCGATCCTGCTGGCATTAAGCGCGTACTGGATGCTGCTCTAATCGCGAAGCAGAAAAAACTGAACGTAGTGGTTGGGTTGCAGCGACATTATCAAAACTCCTATCGTGAACTGTATAAAAAATTCCAGGATGGTTTGATTGGCGAATTTGTTTCCGCGCAAGCATGGTGGAACAATGAAGGTGTGTGGGTTAACATGCGTCAGCCCGGCCAAACGGAGATGGAGTATCAAATGCGCAACTGGTATTACTTCAACTGGCTGTGTGGTGATCATATCACGGAACAACACATCCACAACATTGATGTGATCAACTGGTTCAAGGGAGGCTATCCTGTCAAGGCCCAGGGCATGGGCGGACGCGAGGTGAGAAAAGGAAAAGAGTTCGGAGAAATTTTTGATCATCATTATGTAGAGTTTCAATATGCCGATGGAAGCATTCTCAACAGTCAGTGCCGTCACATCAAAGGCACCATGAGCAAAGTGGATGAGCAAATTGTTGGAACTAAGGGTACGATTTTCTGCGGAGCAATGAAGATGGTTGACCGGAAGGGCAATAAAATTTTTCAATACGATCACACCAAAGAAAACAATCCTTACCAAACCGAACATGATGAACTCTTTGCCGCTATCGCGAAAGGCGAATACAAATTTGCCGATGCAGAGAACGGAGCAAAGAGCACCATGACTTCTATTCTTGGAAGAATGGCTACCTATACCGGCCAGGTGGTAGAGTGGGATAAAGCACTTAACAGCGGATTGAACCTTCAACCTTCATCGTATGATTGGAATGCCATGCCGCAAGTGTTACCGGATGCGAACGGTTTTTATCCGGTTGCTGTTCCGGGGGTTACGAAGTTTGTTTGACCTCACCCCCGGCCCCTCTCCAGAGGAGAGGGGTGCCCTCTTTGATATTTTTTGCGCCTTGATAAATTCCGTTCATGTGTATCTATTCCAGTCGAAAAAAATGATGAAATAAAAGTTTGGATGAAAACGAATTTGTTTATTAAAGCGCAAAAATATAAACAGAAAGTCACCCCTCTCCTTCGGAGAGGGGCCGGGGGTGAGGCCTTAGAAAAACGATTAAATTACTGTCGATGATAGAACTTCCCACCATACCCTCACCTCAAAAACCTCGCAAACCCGACTGGCTCCGAGTGAAACTCCCTGTTGGCCCTGAGTACATCAAAGTGCGCGGCCTGGTTGACCAATATAAACTTCACACCATTTGCGAGAGCGGCAATTGCCCGAACATGGGCGAGTGCTGGGGAGCAGGCACAGCCACGTTTATGATCCTCGGAAATGTTTGCACCCGCAGTTGTACTTTCTGTGCGGTGGCTACCGGACGCCCGCCTGAGTATGACACAGACGAACCGAGGCGTGTTGCCGAAGCCATCAAACTCATGGGAGTAAAGCATGCCGTGATCACTTCCGTGAACCGCGATGAACTGAAAGACAGGGGCGCAGAGATCTGGT
>JAYUHI010000436.1:0-8274 GCA_043767095.1 Bacteroidota bacterium | reverse complement strand
ACATCATTAACGATTATTATGATGTTAAAATTGATTTGATCAATAAGCCCGACCGGGTGGTGGTGGGCAAAAGCATGCGCAGGCGTTACGCGCTGTTTTTTCATTGGTCGCTTTCTATCGCGGGTGTCGCGTTAGGTTTTCTATTGAGTTGGAAAATTGGGGTCATCAATTTTGTATGCGGATTTTTGCTTTGGTGGTATTCTAACTTATTGAAACGGCTTCCCTTTGCCGGTAATTTTGTTGTGGCCCTGCTCACGGGTCTTTCGGTTTACGTAGTAGCGGTTTTGTTCGATCCCCGTAACCAAAACATTCTCTTATATAGTTTCTTCTCTTTTTTCATTACGCTGGTGCGCGAAATAATAAAAGACATTGAAGACCTGAAGGGCGACCATACATTTGGCTGCCAAACCCTTCCTATTGTGTGGGGGATCAGAAAAACGAAATCGTTTATTTACCTGCTGATTGTTTTTCACCTGTTGGCTATTGTTTATTTCAATAGCCTCTTTATGGGGTTGGAAGTATGGATGCTGGCCCTGTTTATTTTTCTTCCCATTTCCTTCCTGGTTTTGCGGTTGTCAACTGCCGATACCGTGAAAGAGTTCTCAACCCTGAGTCTTTATTGCAAACTGATATTAGTGATTGGGGTATTCAGCATGGTGATGATTTAGGCCAATCTGCCGGAATACTTTCCCTACCATTTATGTAAAGGTTTTGCTTCTTAACAAGCCGTGCGTCATTTTTGCGCTCGCCTTTCGCAAAAGCAAATCTTAACCAAATTTATCGATGAAATCATATCAGTATTTCTCCGCGATTGTATTGTTAGCCGCGTGTTCCCAGCAAAGCAACACGGCCAAAGTTTCCAATTACCCATCCACCAAAAAAGTGGACACGGTAGATACTTATTTCGGCACTCCAGTGCCCGATCCCTATCGCTGGCTCGAAAATGATACCACTAAAGAAACAGGCGATTGGGTGGCCGCTCAAAATGAAGTGACCTTTTCATATTTACAGAACATTAGCTACCGTGAAGTCGTGAAGAAACGGATTCAGGAACTCAACGACTATGAGAAATTAACAGCTCCATTCAGGAGAGGCGAGTATTATTACTTCTATAAAAACACCGGCCTTCAAAATCAAAGTGTATTGTATCGGAAGACAGGCGAGCAGGGGGAACCCGAAATTTTCCTCGATCCGAATACATTCTCGAAAGATGGCACCACTACCTTAAGCGGCTTATCGTTTTCTAAAGACGGATCTGTGTTAGCTTTCGAAATTTCCAAAGGAGGAGCAGATTGGTCTGAAGCAGTCGTTATTCGTACTGCCGACAAGTCATTAGTGGAAGACACCGTTCGAAATCTAAAGGCAACCGGCATTGCGTGGAGGGGAAATGACGGCTATTACCTGAGCCGTTTTGAAATGCCGAAGGGCAGCGAACTTTCTGCGAAAACGGAAGTTCAGAAATTATATTTTCACAAAGTGGGCACTGCCCCCCGCCAGGATAAGGTTGTGTTTGGCGAAGATAGAAAGCGGAGATTCGTGGGTGGCTATCTCACCGAAGATGAGCGGTTCCTGATCATTGTGTCTGCTGAAAGCACAACGGGCAATGAACTCTATGCACAGGACCTTACAGATCCCAAAGGAAAAATCATTCTGATTAAAGGAGATTACGACAGCGATCAAAGCGTGATTGCTAATGATGGCTCAAGGCTGATCATAGAAACCAACCTGAATGCCCCGAACTCAAAAGTAGTGTGGGTTGATTTCTCCAAACCGTCTCGTGAAAACTGGAAAGACCTGATCCCGGAAACGGAAAACACGCTGACTACCTCCGTGGGCGGTAATAAAATCTTTGCGCGCTATCTGGTGGATGTCAAGTCCCAGGTGAAGCAATACAGCCTGGATGGAAAACTTGAACGCGAAGTAAATCTTCCGGGAATTGGTACCGCCTCCGGCTTCTCAGGAAAATCAGAAGACAAAGATTTGTACTTTACTTTCACATCCTTCACCTATCCGCCCACGATTTTTAAATACAACCTGGCTTCGGGAAATACAGACGAGTATCAAAGGCCGGCCGTAAAATTCAACCCGGCTGATTACGAAGTCAAACAGGTTTTTTATTCGAGCAAAGACAGCACTAAAATCCCAATGTTCATTGTCCATAAAAAAGGGATAGAACTAAACGGCCAGAACCCAACCTGGCTTTATGCTTATGGCGGATTTAACATCAGTCTTACACCATCCTTCAGCACATCCCGAATTGTGTGGCTGGAAAACGGGGGCGTTTTTGCCCAGCCAAACTTGCGGGGCGGTGGCGAGTATGGTGAAAAGTGGCACTTGTCCGGCACAAAACAGAGCAAGCAAAATGTGTTCGATGATTTTATTGCGGCTGGCGAGTACCTGATTAAAGAAAAATACACGTCAAGTCAATACCTCGCCATTGCCGGTGGCTCCAATGGCGGGTTGTTGGTTGGTGCAACCATGACGCAACGACCTGACTTGGCTAAGGTAGCCTTTCCGGCTGTTGGTGTAATGGACATGCTGCGCTATCACAAATTTACAATTGGTGCAGCCTGGGCAACGGATTACGGAACAGCAGAGGATTCCAAAGAAATGTTTGAGTATCTCAAAAATTATTCACCTGTTCACGCTTTGAAGCCTGGCACCGATTACCCCGCTACTTTAGTAACCACGGCTGATCATGATGACCGCGTTGTGCCCGCTCATAGTTTTAAATTTGCCGCCACGCTACAAGAAAGCCATGGTGGAACCAATCCTGTTTTGATTCGCATTGAAGTAAACTCTGCCCATGGTGCGTCTAACCTAAGCAAGGCCATTGACCTGGTGGCTGATCAATATTCTTTCGCCTGGTATAACATGGGTGTGCTACCTCCGATTGCGAAAGAGAAGATGTGAAATCGGTTTCCGGTTACCAGTAACAGGCAACCGGTAACCTGCAACTATTTCATATTTCAACACGCAGAATAGCGGAGATTGGAATGAGGTGGCCGCCTTTTACTTCAACATATTTCGCTTCTACATCAATCATGGTGGATAAGATTTCCACTTCTTCACCATTTTCCAGTTGAACAATAATTCCAATTTCTTCGTGCTCCATGTTGGTCATAGCTGTGGCGCTTTTTAAGTCCAGCAGCCGACTGAATTGCGCATGTTGATCCGCCAATACTTCATGCTTGGGGTAATGGAAATTGGCTATTTCAGTTGAGGGAACGGATCGCATAATCAAATATCGAAAATCCATCAACAATCGGAAATTAATTTAAGACAGGATTTACTTTTTTTCGGTCAATCCTTCCAGTTAACAGGTAAAGTAGAACTGAATAAGCTCTTCAAAGCATTTTCAACAACTGCCTATAAAGGGAAACCATAGCCAAAAAATCCTGCTTGTGAACTTTCTCATGAGGCGTGTGCGCGTCTTGCTCAGGCGCTCCAACGAAACACCAATCGAAGGGAAGCCCCAACCGCTGCAGTTCACCGCCATCGCTGGAGCCCATCGCTTCCACTTCTAACTGAAATGGGATTTCACTTTTTCGGGCGATGGAAATAATTTTATCGATGAATTTTTTTCTCGGCACATTCTTGTCGCGCATGGAAATCACAACACCTTTGCCTGCGGCCACCCCATCCGACACCCAGGTGATGTCGGAAATCAACGCCTGGCGCACGCCCCATTTTTTGAAAATGTAATCGGCCGTGTAGCCCACCGATCCGCCCCCATGTTCTTCCCAACAACCAAAAACCAAAATGCCATCTCGTAATGTTGTGCAAACTTCCAATGCGTTCAGTATGCCAAGCCGGTTGTCTAAGTAGGGTGTTTGAATAAACTCCTCCGTTTCCCTGAAATCAATTTTGTAAGTGAGCGAAGTGCCCCGCTCAATCTGCCTTCCGAATCTATAAAAGGCATGGCTCTCTTTATCAAATTCCAGTTCACATTCAATCGGGCCCAGGCCATCGTGCCCAACCAGTTTGGTTCCTGCTTCGGCACTGGGGCTGCCAATGGTAACGAGCTGGTTTTCATACCGCACGGTAAAACCAATGCTGTCCATGTGGGCGAAAATGGCTGTTCGTGGTTTTCCAAACTTCAGGATCAGGCAATCTTGAAACCCCTCACCGTAAATCAATTGCGGTTTATGTTTCCATGCTTTCATTTCTTTTTTGACATGGGCAATGAGAAAATCCCGGAGCGCAGATTCATCCCCGGAGGGGGCATGCATTTCGCACAGTTGCTTTAACAGAGTGGTGTTAATCGATGGTTTGTCTTTCTGGATTTTTTTCATGGCTAATGATTGACCCCTGTTTCGAACTGTCGAAACTTTGTTCTAAATTTTCAACTAAATATCAATGTCGTTAGTTAAGCATTGTCCTTCATTTGGCCTCACCTAACCTCTCCAAAGGAGAGGAGTTTTGGTGCTTAACTAAACGACATTGAACAAATATCCTGAAAAATTATGACCATTTGCCTTGGCGATAAACCTTCCATTGCTCAGCACTATTTAACGGCTCTGCGGGATGTGTCCTTACAGAAAGACCGGGTGCGGTTCAGGAGTTGTGTGGAACGCCTCGGGGAAATAATGGCTGTTGAGATTTCTAAAACGCTGGAGTATGAATCCATTACCGTTCAAACTCCCCTGGGAAAAAAGCAGCAGTTGAAATTAAAACAGGAGCCTGTCTTGATAACTGTTCTTCGGGCAGGACTTCCCTATTGGAATGGTTTTCTGCGCATTTTTGAAAATTCGGACTGTGGATTTATCGGTGCCTACCGGCAGGAAGGGCAAGAAATAAAAATAAAGGTGGATTATGTTTCATCTCCCGCGTTAACGGGTTGCGATTTAATTCTAATCGATCCCATGCTCGCCACAGGCAAGTCGATGGTTGATGCGATTGCCCAATTAAAAAAGAAGGGAATACCAAAAAATATATTTATTGCTGCCTTGATAGCCGCACCGGAGGGTATTGCCTACATTGAATCTCAACTGGGAAAAGATAGTCCCATCTGGGTGTTTGCGGTTGATGAGAAGTTAAATGATCAATCCTACATTGTGCCTGGACTTGGTGATGCAGGAGATTTAAGTTTCGGGGATAAAATATGAAGCCACCACGCGACCCCCTAACCCTCCCGCGAGGCTCGGGACAGGCCGAAGGGGGAACCACCAACGCGCAACTAACGTAAACACATCAACACTTGAACATATCAACACATTTCAACCCATCATTATGCTGGAGGAAATCTTAAAAGCTATACCAATCTACTTATTAAGTACACTAAAGGTAGTCTTCGGTCCTTTGATGGGTTATGCGGCAGGCTTAAGTGTTTTCACTTCTATATTGGTGACCTTCGCAGGCATGATGACCAGTGTTCTGATTATCACTTTTTTTGGAAACCTGCTTCGAAAAGGGCTGCTTAAAAATTGGTTTGAAAAACAGGAAAAAAAAGCGCTCACCTCAAGGTGGCGTAAATATGGGTTGGTTGGCATCGCCATTCTCACGCCTTTGTTACTCACACCCATTGGGGGAACGGTGCTGGCCGTAGCGGGTGGCTATCCCCGATCAAGAATTATTTTTTTAATGCTGATAACGGGGGCGTTTTATTCATTATTACTCACCTGGGTTATTTACTATTTTGGCCCGTCTGTGTTGCCGGATTTTGTGCCGAGGTAGTTTATCAGTTTAGCATGTTTTAGCATTACTTTCTTTTGTTTTAGAATATAACGCTTAACTTCGACAACTCAATTCCAAATGGAAAATAACAAAAAACTGCTTTTTGCTGTTTTTCTATTGTTATCCGTAGTTTCCTGGAGTCAGGTTTCTATGGGCATCAACGCAGGATATGCCTCAAGCGTTGATGGAGAGGATGCTTACTGGCTTTATGGTAAGTGGCCGACTACCGGAAGCAATCAGCCGCCGGGGTTGATAACTTATTATAAAAACAGCGAGAAAGGCGCTAAGGGTTTTTCGAAAAGTGTTTTTGTTACTTGGGAGGTGTCTAAATTATTCGGAGTTTCATTGGTTTACCGCAATATCAGTTTTATCATGAATGATGCGTACCGAAAAGCATCCAACAATAGCCTTGGGCTTCGGCTTCATTTGAATTTTCGTTCACACGAAAAAAAGTTTGTGCCTTTTATTAGGGGAGAATACATGTTCATCAACTCTCATACCCTTAAGCAGGAAACTGCGACAGGTGTCGATAACCAGGTTCAGCCTTCATTTGAATTAACTTTTAAAAGTAACCTGGGCATAGGTGGTGATTTAGGTGCCGAGGTCAGACTTAGCCCGGCAATTTATTTGCAAGTGGTGGGTGGCTTTCATGGAATTCAAATCACGGGCGGTAAAAAAGTAAACTTTCCACTGTATGTGGGATCGAGTATTCAACAACCGGTCGAAATTAGTGGCACATTCTTTATGCAGTTTTCTGGCGGGTTAAAATATTACTTTAGCAAGAGAAAGAAACAAAGAGACTTTTAACTTTACAATTATGAAAAAGCTTCCTTTCCTGTTTTGGGCTGCGGTAGTATCTGCTCAAGCTCAACTGCCCGTTCAAAAAAAATTCAGTTTAGAAAACGATGAGAATGCACGCATTGCAGCCATCACTCCCAATTCAAAGCGTGTCATTATCGGGGGCGATAAAGGCACTGTGTATGTGTATGAGCCTGCTTCGGGCGATTCCTGGAAACTACCTTCCCATCCCGGAAAGGTTCACGCGTTGGCGGTAAGTTTTGATAATCGGTTCGTAGCTTCTTCAAGCGAAGACGGCACCGTTTCCCTTTACGATTTTCAGGATTCTAAAACGCTCAAGTTGAATGGCGAAACGGGCATTGTCAAAGCGTTGGCCTTTAGTCCCACGGGCCGGTTGTTTGCAACTGCGAATGAGGAGGGCAGGATTAGTTTGTGGGATATTACAACGCGGGAGAAAATTTCTGGGTTCCAGGGAAGGGCTGAGAAAGTATTATCGCTTGCCTTCTCTCCCGATGGGCGTAAAATTGCTTCCGGTGCGGCTGATAACACGGTGATTTTGTGGGATGTTGAAAAAGGATCGCATATCTCAACTTTGAACGGGCATAAAGATTGGGTCCGGGCAGTTTCATTCAGCGCAGATGGAAGTACGCTCGCCTCGGGCAGTTATGATAAAACTATAAGGCTATGGGATGCGACTTCCGGAAATCTGAAGAGCACATTTCAGGCTCATCGCAGTTGGGTTACCGATGTTCGCTACAGCCCGGATGGCAAATATATTCTCACCGGTGGTGCCGATGGCCAGGCCATAGTTTTTGATCTCAACGGAAAAGTGGTTCATAAAATAACCGACCTCTCGCAAGTAGTCTGCTCTGCTCTGTTCTCTAATGACGGAAAATTCATTGCCGCAGCCGACCTGACCAAGACCGTGAAAATTTACGATTGTTCTTCGCTCAACATTCAACCCTGGAAGCCTTTCGATGTGGTGGCCCCTTCTGTTGTTGTGTTAAGCCCGAAACTCTTGTCTGCAAAAGATGTCGGTACAGGAAATAGAAAATCAGTAGTCCATCAAGCCACTGTCCGCATTTTGCTTGAAGTGAATGACATAAGTGGAATCAAGGAAGTGTCTGTGAATGGCAACGTATTGGAAACACTGGCCGGCTCACCCAATCGATACCAGTTAGAGGCAAGCATTCCCGTAAATTCTGAAAACACCTTTGCAATCAAAGCACTGGATATGGCAGGCAACACAGCCGATGAAAAGTTGACGGTAGAACACAAGCGCTTTAGCGGAAGCGTGAACCAGGAAAAATATTATGCGCTGCTGATCGCCAACCAGGATTATGCCGACCCGTCCTTTACCGATCTTGATCAGCCGGTCAAAGACATGAACAGGCTCAAAAATACACTTCTTGAAAATTATTCTTTTGATGAAAAAAATGTAATCGTCTTAGAGAACCCCGACAGGAATAAATTGTATGCCACACTGGATGAATTGCAAGCTAAGTTGGACAAGATAGACAATCTGCTAATTTTTTATGCCGGCCACGGCTATTGGGATGAGCAACTTCAACAGGGCTATTGGCTTCCTTCCGATTCGGAGCCGAACAAACGCAGTACCTGGCTGTCAAACGGAGCGCTTCGCGATTACATCGGTGGCATTGCCTCCCGGCACACTCTGCTGATAACCGATGCTTGTTTCTCAGGAGGGATATTCAAGAGCCGTGCGGTGTTTGAAAACGCTTCAGCAGCAATAGAAACTTTATACTTGCGTAAAAGCCGCAAGGCCATGACCAGCGGAAC
>JAYUHI010000435.1:0-8325 GCA_043767095.1 Bacteroidota bacterium | reverse complement strand
CCTCTTCATTGCCATCTTGTTCTTCCTCTTCTTCCCAATCTTCCTTTTTGTTTTCGTAGTCTTCAAAATTGGAAGCCACCGTTTGTTCCAAACCGGCTTCATCCAATGGGGCATTGATTTTGGCCGATTCCAGTTTGGCAGCCAATTCTTTTAAGGTGTGCGTAATGGCATAGGTGGACGAAGCCAGCAGCTTGCGCAAGATCAGAGTCATCAAATGCCGCTGGCTGGACGGGAGCGCATACAACTTTTCGGACATTAAATATTCCGAAACGAAATCGTACAGTTTTATTTCATCGGCATTGGGTTCGAAGGGTTCGGTAAAGGA
The DNA here is from genome assembly GCA_043767095.1 of Bacteroidota bacterium. Taxonomy (GTDB): domain Bacteria; phylum Bacteroidota; class Bacteroidia; order Cytophagales; family Cyclobacteriaceae; genus ELB16-189. Next base: position 8,000 of record JAYUHI010000435.1, on the reverse strand, counting down.
AACGCGCTTGGTGAACGGAATATATTGTAACACCTGCTTGCGCAGCGTGCGCTTACAAATAGGTGCCAGCCGTTGCTTCAGTTCGGTAAAGTTGGGCTCGCCCTCCTCCAGGCTTCCATATTGTGTGCGAAAGCTTCTCACATCGCCAAAAGAATAATCGTCAATAAGACTGACCAGTCCGTACAGTTCCATTAATGAATTTTGCAGTGGCGTGGCCGTAAGTAAAATTTTTTGCGGAACGTGGCTTAGAGCATTTTTGATAGCATTGCCAATTTTATTGGTGGGCTTATAGACATTGCGAAGACGATGGGCTTCATCAATCACCACCAGGTCCCAATTCACCCGTTGCACAAAACTGTCTTTCGATTTCACAAAGTGATACGATGAAATCACAATCGTGTTCTCCAGATCAAAGGGGTTCCGGTTTTTCTTTTGTTCGTCATTGAATGACTTTGCTTCGAGTATGTAAGAGGGAAGGAAAAATTTATCAATGAGTTCCTGGCTCCATTGCTTGCGCAGGCTGGAGGGAACGATGATAAGGATTTTACGTCTTCGCTCCGCCCACTTTTGTGAAATAACCAGGCCCGCTTCAATGGTTTTACCAAGACCTACTTCATCGGCCAGAATTACTCCTTTCGATAAAGGCGATTGAAAGGCAAACAGGGCGGCATCTACCTGGTGCGGGTTCAGTTCTACTTGCGCATCGACCAATGCTGTTGCCAGTTTTTCTACTGAACTGGAAGAGTTGCGCTTAGTGAGTTGGTAGCTCAGGTACTTGGCGTGGTAATCGGTAAGGCCGGGGGCATTGTCCTTTGTAAAAATTGATTGGTCTTTGATACTTTCTTGCGTCCTCATGAATAGCAGGTTAACTCAGCGTAAGGAATTTTATTGGGGCTTGCGGCCGAGCAATGTCTCAATAATCTGTTGATGGGCACGCTGCTGAGGATAGGCATAATCTACTTCTCTTTGATTATCTTTTTTCTCAGTTACCTTTCCATCCTTGTCGAATTTTTCTTCTATCTTTTTATTTCCGGGCTCTTTGATAACCCATTCGGGCAAGGCTTTTGAAATTTGCCAGGCCAATTGAATATCGCGAATGATCAACAGCTCATTTTGATAGGAACTTACTTTGGCTAATGCGGTTTTATAGCTTCTCAGCAGTATAATACCACCAATCAATCCTAAGGCTATTAAAATGATAAAACCATAAACACTTGCATCATACTTATTGCAATAGCAGTTGCACTCAAGAATTGCCTTGTTGTCTTTACAAATGCACTTTTCAACACAGGACTGATCGACACCATTCTTCTCCTGACATCGTGCGTAATAGCCTACCCAACAACAGGCTACCAGGGAAAGTAGTATTAGGATAGTACCCAACCATAAACTCCGACTTGAGGTTTGGTTAGCCTCAGAAATTTTCGTTTCGATTTTTCCAGTACCTGTCAAGGACTCTATTTGTTTTTCCAGGGCATCCTTGTCAAAGGTTGGATGCTTGAGTGGGTCTTGATTTGCCATAATTTTTTTGGTTGTTACTTCAGAAAATTGATTACGATGTCCTTATAAAATTTATCGCAGATCCAATAGTCACTGTGGGTAAAAGCAAACCGGCCACCACCAAACTGACAATCGATGTTGGTGAGCTTATGGTAATAGTCTAACCCACCGCTGACATAGTCTTTGTTATCAAAGTAATTTCTCCATGTAACTTCATCCAGGTGTCTTTCCAGGGAATTGTTAATGGTTATGGAATCACCCCCGCCTGAAGTCCTAACATTCAAATCTCTCAATTTGAAGCCATGGAAATGGTCAAGCATTTGTTGACGCACATATTCACTATCGGGAACATTTTCGCGAAGGAAGAATACAATCTTATCCAGCGGACAACCGAAGGTTATAAAACCCAATAGTTGCTTATCTATTTTTAATCCGTGGCGACTTGAAATCGAACATTCACCGTTATTATCGTAATGCTTTATCTCGTTTTGATTGACTAAAAGATTCAGGCGATTTATTGCATCATAGGCTACCTGACTGCCCAGGGAATGACCGGCAACGAGCACGGAGGGGTAAAAGAGAATTTCCTCAGCTACTTTATCTTTAGCGGGGGCAGACTTCTCCTCTTCATCTTTTTTTTTCTTCTCCTCATTCGATTTATTTTCCGCCCGTTCAATCAGGAACCGCAAGGCATTTACAGCCCCATCCTGTATTGTCCTTCGGGTATCGTAGAATTTTGACTTAGGATCAACCACGTTGTACACTACAACATCACCAACAACATTTGTAAACTTCTTTATCAAGCCTTCCGAGTAGCTCTTCATCATGCTTTCTGCCAGTCTGCCTAAAAATGGAATACGCGCAACCACCCACAATAATCCCCGGTATATCAAATCTATTGTGAGAATGAATTTGGAAATGGCAGAGACAAAAAGACGATAATAAAAAGGGATGAATTTTCCTGTCTTCGAATCGAAAAAGGGGCTAGAGTCCTTATAGTACTGGCCGATGTATGCGTTCTTTTTGTAAAAAGTTTTAGCGCCACTTACAACACCATGCAGCCAGTTGTTCACTTCGGCCCAGGTTGCCTGATCCTCCGTATAATGGGCCCAATAGTATTCGTAGATATCAATAAAATGTTCGCTGCCTTTCTTTTTTAGTCGGAGCAAACTGTCCATCCATTTGCCCTCTTTGTCATCATCCTTTGAAACTAAATGATGAGAGAGGGTGATGTCATCTTCAAATTCTTTCCTATAAGCTTTAATCAACCCGCGGCCGAACTGATCAATAGTCTCTAAAGGAAGTTGATTACCGATACCGTGAATAACCAGTATGGCTGTATTTTGCTTTACCCATTTGATGTCTTCATCATGGACAATAGATTTTAATAAAAGAGTGGTGTTAGGCTCGAATGTTTCGCTCAGCATCATTGGCAGAAAATCAATTTGAAGGGTTACTCATCCTTGTTATCCTTGTTATCCTTGTCCAGCTTTAATCCAAAACCGCCAACAAATGAAATAGTGGTAACTAACCTGCCAGACGTGAGGCCAGGCACTTCTGTTCTTTTGGTCAACCAGGAATAGCCAAACTCAGCCCTTAGATTTTTCAAGCGTATTTCTAAAGAAACTTCAGGGCCAGAGAATTGCTTTTTGTCTGTACCCAGGATGTTAGTCCTGATTGAATTATTCGAAGTTTGGCCAACATCTCCCTTGATGGAGTTGTAGGCGTAGTACAGCCCGAAATTAATAGAACAGTCATCCTGGAATTCTTTGGGAAGAAATTCCTGGAATAATCCAGCACGCACATAATTGCTGGTAGCCCCAATTACTTTGCGCGGATCGTTTACATCGACCCCCCAATTTCTATTTGAGCCTACGTACTTAAATTTAAACCCGTCAATTAGAGTTTTGTTTAGGAACAAAGGCTTTAGGAAATCCAACCTAAGAATAATTTTCACCGCCTGACCGGAGTTCAAGGGAGTAAGAATGGATGATCCAAAGGCACTTGAATTCATTATTGCGTTGTTTGCATCATATTTTACTTTTATAGTATCAACTGTTGAGGCCACATTAATAGACGCATCAAGCTGAAGTTTATCAATATAACACCACAGGAGGTTTTTACAGGGAGTTTTTTCTTTACACGAAGTTGTATCGAACCAATGGGTATAGTTAACGCCTAACCCTGTGCTTGCAGGAATGGCTTCACCGGTTTCAAGCGACTTTTGGATATTGCCGCTACCGTAGAATGTCAATTCCGGTCTTTTATCCTCCAGGAAATTCTTCTTCTTCTGGCCGTTGACATTGCCTATTGAATAGACGCAAATGGATGAAACTAGGACAAGAATTTTATAAAACTTGGGAACCATGGAACTAAATTTTAATTTTCGCCTACTCTTCTTCGGATTTTCGGCTTCCTCCGTTTTTTTATTTTGTTTGATACTGTCAATTTTTCCAATCCTTAAAAAAGCTTTGCCGTTGAACCGGGTTCTTTTTCTCCATCAACAATCCCTTTTGCATGGTTTCCATATTACGTTGCACTTCCACTATACTCTTTTGTATAGCCAGGGTTTTTTCAGGAGTCAGGTCTGCTTCTTGCTGCAATGCTTTATTGATAGCTACCAAACTATTGTTGATGGCTATGAGTCCATCTAATTTTTTCTGAGGTTGAGTGTATATTTTTTGATTGGCCACGAGTTCCTCCTGCACAAGCAGAATTGAATTAGAAACAGCTTTAATCTGATTTCGCATTGACTCCAACCTTACCCTGTAAGCCTTGTTAGCAGTGTCAGGTTGAACATTTTGAGTCAATACAAAGACGGATACAGATTGTTCAATTGACCCAATGGGTTTAATTAGCGGTTCTATTTTAGTTTCCATGCCTTCCGTAACTTTTTCCCCAATTGAATTGGTACCAAATGCCATGGAAAAAATTATTAGAGAATTAATAATGTACAACGCAAACCGATAAATTATTTTGATTTTATTGTCCATGAAAGCAACTATCCCCACAATGAAACTTAATCCTAAAACAAAAAAGGACAGGTAAGCCTCCATACTAAATGCAGCTATCAGGGAGTTAGCCAGAAACATAACCAACCCTCCAGCCAAGCCAGGAGTTAGCATTGATCGTGAATTAACAAATTCTTGTGGTTGCATAATATTTTTTTACACGCCTACTCTTCCCCGGATTTTCGGCTTCCTCCGTTTTTATTTATTTTTAATATTTGAATTCCCCGCTATCCACCCATTTTGATTTCAGCAGGCACCACCAGTCGATGGCCAGTTCTTTGAGTACATAATCATAAGGGAGCCAACCATAGCCTTTGTCTCCCCATTCCTTGCCCCACGAGTTTCGGATGAGTATGGCTCCCTTCGTGGTCACTTTTTTATCGAGTGGATTAACAATCACCAGGCTGTCATCATAACCAACCGCCATCACTGCGTGACCCTCATCCGATCTTTCTTTAGCCGTGGGGAACGGAATTTTTCCGCCTTCGTTTTCATCACTGTCCATGGAGGCAAACGTGGTGAACCCGAAGATGGAGGGAACCCCTGCCGCCAGTTGAGTTTTGATTTTGTTGAGCAATACCGGTTTGGTTACACCAGGGCCATCGAGCCGGAAGTAATCAATGGCTTTGTAATTGTCGGCAAAGGCATAACAGAATGAAGTGGGTTCGGCATTGAACTCATCTTCCTGGTATGGCCAATATTCTTCGGGTGGAACACCAAACAACACCAATGCCCCAATAGCCGTGCGGAGGTATGCGCCATCATCACCGGTCCAGCCGAGCATGTTGCGACTCGTTTTGTACACGAACAAGCGGGAACCATCAATGTGTTCTCCAAATGATCTCCGCTCGAAATACTCTACCAGACCCACCGCTGCCTGAGCGGTACAGGAACCTAGGCCGCCTTGATTCTCAATGGGCGAACACCATTTGCGTAAATCCATTTTTGCCGGTGGCTTGGTAATAGATTTTCCGCTTAACCGTAAAGTTTTGAAGAGTGGTTTAATGGAGGGTGACTCATCGCTGTAATCCCGGAAGTCGGGCAAATCCGGAATCCACCCTTTTTTAAATTTGCTTTTCATATTGATAGGTTTTAGTTCTTTAGCTTTTCCTGTTTTTGACAGGCCTGAATTCCAATACCATTATGCACTTTCACTTCTTGCCCGTGTTAGTTGTTTAGCATTATCCCCCAGGCACTCCTCTACGCACTTCAAAAAAACATTCCTCTCGCACGGGGTGCTGATGGTTTTGCAGGCCTGATTAATGGCCTGTTCAACTTTGCTCTTGCGCAGGTCGGGGAAATGCTTGATGATTAGATCAATCACAAATCGCTTTTCATGCGGCTCGTGGCACGAGACATAGTTCCGTTCATACTTTTTTTTGTGCTGTTCGGCTACCGGGTCCCAGTTCATGCGCTTGGATTGAATGAATATTACTCCTTGGGAAATTCATGTTTGGATTGGGCCAGGTTGGCGCTCAGCACCACATCATCAAAATCAATATGTGATACCTTCATAGCATACCACAGCAACCTCACTTCTTTAGCATGTATGGAATCATCGGCCTGGGCCAGCCGGTAGAGGTGAACCACTGCGGTTAACTTTTCTTCATCGGTGCATTGGTTTAGAAAATTAATTCCATCGTTGTAGATTTCTTTCTCGGTGCGATTGGCAATGTCTTTTTCAAATCGATTAATGACCTCATCCGGAATTTGCTCTTCTTTTTTAATGGCCAGGATAGCGGCTTGTTCACGTTTATCAATAAGTCCATCGGCATGGATGAGCAGGTGAACGAAATGGAGCAACCCTAATTGGAAATTGATGTTGGTATTCATATTGAAGACTGGGATTAGGCTTTTGGCTGCAGGTGGGCATTATACCACCGAAAATACTGGTTGACTGCTTCCGATTTTATAATGGTAATCTTCTCAATATTTGATTTGATAATTTTCACCGGCTTCGGCCTGGAGCTTTTCAGTTTGATCACCACATCATCCTGGTAAATAATCCGGCCGCAATATTTTCTGAGTGTGGTTTCGATATGGTAAACGGTTGGGTCGGTAATGTTAACAGTGGCCGGCTGCCTGGTCATGAGCATTCCGGCAATGGATTTCAGTATCTGTATCATAAGAGTTGGTTTTATTGCCTAACTCATTTTTTTAAAAGCACTTCTTATCTTTTATGGCGAATTGATAAGTCAAAGGTTGCACAGCCCATACCAAACAAACAAGGGTGTTTTAACGGAGGTGGGGAGAGTATTTTAACGTAGGTGATTTAACGTAGGTGATTTTCTCCCTTGAAGTTGTGGGCCAAAAATTTGGACGGTACTTCAATTTTCCACCACATTTGACATTGCCGGGGAAACACTCCGGCTGTAAATATTCCCCAACCAAAAATTTTAAAATTATGGCATCTAAAGAAAATGCTCTTCAATTTTTATTTAGTGCTGATGCACTGATGAAAGTCTGTAAAACAGGCAAAGGAGTCCAGATCACTTCATACCTTGAAGATGGCACGGACAGTAATGGTAATGCCGTTAGCATTATGCGTGTAATCGCCAAATCAGTTCCAAAACCACCCCCATCAAAAGCCGCAAAAAAAGTCTTTAAAGCAGCAGGCGAAGAAACGGCTCCTGGTTGCCCTATTCCTCCATGCACACCGCAATGATGAAGCTATAAGCGTTTAATAAACAGTAAAATATTAAGGAATCAATTTGTAATGCCTTGCGGTACCTGGTCTCTTACCTGCTCGAACCCATTTCTCACTTAGTTTATTTTGCTGCCTTATTTTATTGGGCAGGAAAAGACAAGCGGGGCATTATTAAAATTTTAAGCGGCTACTACTTTTTGGCAGGGTTGCTGGGCCTAAAGTCAGCCCTGCTGATAGCCCAAACTAATATCCAGACTTATAGCCTGCTGTGCGTTCTAACTTCCTTCGGCCTGGGGGCCTATTTTTACAATGTGCTGCAGTTGCGATGGCAAAAAATATTTGTACTGTTTCTGTGCTTAATAAACGGGGCATATTACCTTTTTCAAAATGTGATCGAGGATGGATTGCCAGTTTTTGATAGCTTAGCTTATGCTATTTTATCATCAACCATTGTTATGATGATTTTCATGTATATGCACCAGCTCTTAAACTCCGTAAAAGAGGAACCACTTTCTATGAGTTTTGATTTTTGGTTCGTGTCTTCACAATTCGTTTATTTTCTGGGGGCTTTTGCCATTTTCCTCACGTATGGTTACTTGACAACAAAAGTTCTGTCTAACGCTACCTTCACCAATACTGCCGTGACCTGGCTGTGGGGACTTCATAATGTTCTGCTATTTTTAAGCGCTTTAGTAACTTCGGGCGGCATTGCATGGATATCCTCTCACAAGAAATCGCCATAGTATTGGTTTTGTCGGCCTTTTTTCTGGTGGTGGCCATTGGCGTGGTTGTTCTTTTTTTGGTTTATCAGAAAAAGCAGCTTCAGGATCTCATCCAAAAAC
>JAYUHI010000434.1:0-3530 GCA_043767095.1 Bacteroidota bacterium | reverse complement strand
TTCCGCGACAGCCTCGCCACGGTTGACAAGGAAGGCCAGCGGGTGTGGGTCTATCCCAAAAAGCCGTCAGGCCGTTTGCACCGGTGGAGGATCATTGTTACAGTCGTGCTCCTCACCCTGCTATTTGCCGGGCCCCTTATAAAAGTTGGAGGGCAGCCATTCTTTCTTTTCAATTTTATTGACAGGAAGTTTATTCTTTTCGGGCAGGTGTTTTGGCCTCAGGATTTTGTGCTGCTAGCCATCACTCTCATCACCTTTTTTGTTTTTGTGATTTTGTTCACAGTAGTTTTCGGGCGCATTTGGTGCGGGTGGATGTGTCCGCAAACCCTGTTCATGGAAATGGTGTTTCGCAAAATTGAATATTGGATTGAAGGGAACGCGCTCACTCAAAAAAAATTGAATGCCGGCCCGGTCACCCGTGAAAAGATTTTCAAGAAAACGGTTAAGCATTTCATATTCATTGCCATCTCCATCCTTATAGCCTATACGGTGATGGCTTACCTGATTGGAATTGAAAATACCATTGACATGGTAAGCCAGTCGCCCGGAAAACATTGGGGTGGTTTTCTTGGCCTTACTTCATTCACGATGATTTTTTACTGGGTCTTTGCCAGCTTTCGCGAACAGGCATGCACGGTGGTATGCCCGTATGGAAGATTGCAAGGTGTTCTACTGGGGAAGGATTCCATTGTGGTAGCCTATGATTGGCTGCGGGGCGAGCCTCGTGGAAAAATCAATAAACATCAACCGGTCACCAGCATTATAAAAGGCGATTGTATTGATTGCAAACTTTGTGTTCACGTTTGCCCAACCAGCATTGACATCCGCAACGGCACACAGCTGGAGTGCGTGAACTGCACGGCCTGCGTAGATGTGTGTGATAGTGTAATGACCAAGATCGGGAAACCAAGGGGACTGATCCGGTTTGCCTCTTTCAATTCTATCCGGGATGGAGTCATGCGATTATTCAATGCGCGGGTTATGGGTTACTCTTTTGTGCTGATTGCCTTGATCGGTTTGCTTGGCTTTACCCTGTTTACCCGAACCGATGTGGAAACTACCATACTTAAAGTATCTGGAACATTATACCAACGCACGGACGATGGCTTCATCTCCAATCTATATAATATTGAATTTGTGAATAAGACTTTCGAGAGTATTCCATTGCAATTGAAAGTAGAGTCACCAACAGTTGCTTCCATCAACCGGGTGGATGGAAATTCAATTGTAGTGCCTGGTGAAGGATTACTCAAGGGAATATTTTTCATCAAAATTCCGGCAACGGAAATAAAGGGTATCAGAACGGTGGTGATGGTGGGCGTTTATAGGAATGATGAGTTGATTGAAACGGTGAAGGTGAAATTTATTGGGCCGGCCTCAAATAAGTAGGCAATTGACAAATGGCAGTAGGCAATCAGAAAAATAATTATGAGATGGGACTTTGTCCGCTGCCTATTGCCTATTGCCTACTTTTAAATGGAAGTAGAAACTAAAATCGAAGAGTATGAACTGGGGAAACTGGATTGCATTATCATTTGTTTTGTTTGCTTTATTCATCGGCACACTGGTAACCGTTTGCGTTCGTGAGGATATTAGCCTGGTGGCGCCTGATTACTACAAGCAAGAACTGGACTATCAAAAGCAAATTGATCGAAAAAACAATTCTGCGAACCTGACGGTGAGGCCAGAAATTTATGTGCAAAGTCATTTCCTTCAGGTTTCATTTGCAACCTTAAGCCAAATAGAAAACGGAGAATTGAAACTATTCAGGCCATCCAATCCCAATTACGATAAAATCTTTATGCTCACCTCAGGCAAAGACACGCTTCAGCGGTTCGACATCAGGGCACAACAGGGAGGCATGTACAAGGCTCGCATGACCTGGACAATGAATGGCAAGGAATATTTTATGGAAGAAACAATATATCTCTAATGCTTACAACGGCTTTCATACTGGGTTTAGCCGGTAGTCTGCACTGCGCAGGCATGTGCAGCCCGCTGGCGTTTGCTTTAACTGGAATGAGAAAATCAGCTTGGGCGAATCGCATGATCTACAATTCCGGAAGGATTTTTACGTATGGGTTTCTTGGCGCTATCGTGAGCGCGCTTGGTGTGGCTCTGCCACTCGAGAAATTCCAATCGGTTTTATCTATTGGCATGGGTGTTATCTTAATTCTTGTGGGGTTGGTAGGAGTCAGGGCTGTAAACATTCCCATTCTTACAACCGCTTTGAACCGACTTTCTATTGTCCTTAAAAACCGCTTTTCAAACTTAATTCAAAAGAAAAGTAGTAGTTCGATAATTTTTCTTGGCGTTCTCAACGGTCTGCTTCCCTGCGGACTTACTCTGATAGCACTCACCACATGCTTGATTTTGCCTGACTCAAGGGATGGTTTTTATTTTATGCTGGTTTTTGGAGCAGGCACTTTGCCCGTTATGGTTGGATTTCTATCCCTGGTTCAATTTCTAATCAACCGATTCAAATTCAGTTTTCGCAGAGTGAATACCATAATGCTTATTGCCGCAGGCACCTTATTGATTGCCCGTGTGATTTACTTTGAACATTCAATACCAAAATTAAACGCTTCTGATCAGGGCATTGTGGTTTGTCCTTAATTTAACTACCTCCTCCTTTAATTTAGCTGACAAGATCCTGCTCAAGAAAAAAGCCCCCCGCCAGGGCAGGAGGCTTCGAAAGAAAATTCACTCCTAAACTAGTGAACCTCAATCGCCTTCATTGTGCCATAAAATACCTCCTTTTTTAAATGTTGTTGATTCGATATTCAAATGTTATGCTTGTCTCAACCGGAAGAAATGAGATCAGTCATAATATTCATAATATCTAAATATTATTTGGTCGGTCAGAATTTGAGCAATCATCAAAACCCTGACAAAAGTCACATGGTAAAGTGACGACCATCTGTTATCATACAATGGTAAAGCCGGTAATTCGACCCGTGAAAAAACATAAACCTTCACAACAAAATTTAACATTTATGAAAAACTATGCATTTGCCCTTGGGTTGGCAGCACTCCTTTTCTCCTGCGGCCCTGAAAAACCAAATTCAGGAGACAACCAAAGTGCCAATGCCATTGAAGATGCAACCAAACAAACGGCCGACATCACCAAAGGCATTGGCCAGGTAAAAAATGTAACGCTACACACCCCGCTTGAACAAGACCGCCTTAGCCGTGGAATTTCTATTTATGAAATGAAATGCCAGGCGTGTCATAGATTGGATGAGAAGCGTGTGGTTGGCCCTGGTTGGAAAGATGTTACCAAGCGTAGAAAACCCGAGTGGATCATGAACATGATAACCAATGTGGAAGTGATGCTGGATAAAGACCCAGAGGCTCAAAAACTGCTGGAGTTATGCCTCACGCGCATGCCCAATCAAAATGTATCGCTGGGCGATGCACGCGATGTGCTGGAGTATATGAGACAAAATGATGGGGAGAAATAGGCCTCATCCCCAGCCCTTCTCCAAAGGAGAAGGGAGCAAGTCCCTCTCCGACAGGAGAGGCCTGCC
>JAYUHI010000433.1:0-8365 GCA_043767095.1 Bacteroidota bacterium | reverse complement strand
CTTTCCATCAGAACTAAACGAGATAGAATTCACGTAGCCATCATTTTCGAAAGATATTACCTCCATTCCCGTTAAGAGATTTAATACTTTTACTTTTTTGGAGCCAATTGCCAAAAAATTACCATCTGGACTAAATGAGATAGAAGAATTAATTGAACTAATATTCTCGAAAGATTTTACCAACTCTCCAGTTTTGATATTGAAAAGCCATATAGTCATTTCACTGCCTGTTGCCAAGAAATTTCCATCGGGACTGAATGATACGGCATAAACTAAACTATTATGTACGAAAGATTTCACTATTTTGCCTGTCACGAAATTAAATATACAAGCTTGACGGTCATCGGAACCAGTTGCCAAAAAAAATCCGTTCGGACTAATCGCAACCGAATTTATTGCACTGTTAAATAAAAAATATTTTACTTCCTTTTCTGTTGTTAGATCAAATACTCTTGCTATTCCTTTAGCGGTACCAGTTGCCAAAAAATTTCCTTCAAGACTGAACGAGTAAGTAGTTACACCTTCATTAAATTGGAAATTTTTTACCTCCTTACCTGACACTAAATTGAGTATTCTGGATTTTTCATCACCTGCGATCTTCAAATATTGGCCATCAGGCCTGCTGAATGATACGGTTTTTACCCACCTATTATGAGGGAAAGATTGTACCTCTTTACCAGTCAATAGATTAAATACTCTCGCTTTACCATCATTGCTACCAGTTGCAAGAAAATTTCCGTTAGGACTGAATGAAACCGAGTTTACCTGATTTCCATGTACGAATTCCCATTTGGGCTGCCCTGACAAAATGAGTGGGAAAAAGACCCACAATGCAATAATTCGTGGTGAGTTGCCATTATTCAATGTCATCATTATTCTGGTTATTTATTGTTATTTATTTACTTTTTAAAGTAGCCCCGGTAGGAATCGAACCTACATCTCAAGTTCCGGAAACTTGCATACTATCCATTGTACTACGGAGCCAAAAAGCGCGCGAATATAAACACAACTTCAATTCTATCCTTAACTTCATACTATCCCCGCCCGAACGTACCGTTCGGTACGGGCGGGCATTGTACTACGGAGCCATGGAAAAGTGGGCAAAGTTAATGCTTTGAATGAATTTTGGAACCTGATCAATCCTTGTTTGGGTACACGACCGTTTGGCAATAGTCGGCAAGGTTTCACAATGAACACGAAGAAGGACACAAAGAACACAAAGTTGCGGTTCTTCGTGTTCGTTGTGGTTCGTTGTGACCTTCGTGACCTTAAGTTTACAAAGTAAAACAGTCTGACACCCTCCTTGCTTCTTCCAATTCGTTTCTGGATACTTGCTTGAGAAAAAAGCCTATGCGATTCAATGTAACCCCTGCCATTCTTTTGTTCACTTTGGTTTCATCATGTAGTGCCCAGAAGCCCGCACAGTACCATATCATTATCCGTAACGGAACTATTTACGATGGATCAGGAGCCAAACCTTTTCCGGGCGATGTGGCCATTAATGCTGATACTATTGCAGCCATTGGCGACTTATCAAATGATAAAGGCAAAAAAGAAATTGATGCGAGAGGTTTAGCGGTTTCTCCAGGGTTCATCAACATGCTGAGTTGGGCTGGCGAAACGCTAACCCACGATGGCCGCTCGATGAGCGATATAATGCAAGGTGTAACCCTCGAAGTATTTGGCGAGGGCTGGTCGCCTGCCCCGAGGTTAAACTCTCCCAAAGACAAGCGATGGCAAACCATGGGCGAGTATTTTAACTACCTGGAGAAGCGTGGCACCTCAACCAATTTTGCATCCTTTGTCGGTGCCACTACCGTCCGGTCTTATGTGCTCGGACAAGTTAATCGTGCGCCCGATTCTTTGGAATTAAAAAAAATGAAAGAGTTGGTGCGGCAAGCCATGAAGGATGGGGCCATGGGTCTCGGTTCTTCTTTAATTTATGCTCCTGCTGATTTTGCCTCCACCGAAGAGCTGATTGAATTATGCAAAGTAGTTTCGGAATATGATGGCATGTACATCACCCACATGCGTAGTGAAAGTGATAAAATCTTACAGGCTATGAATGAAACCTTTCGCATTGCCAAAGAAGCGAACGTGCCGGCAGAAATTTATCATCTCAAAATCAATCACGAACGAAACTGGACCAAGATTGACACGGTGCTGATGAAAATCGACAGCGCACGAACTCCCCCTTCGGGGGCCGGGGGGCTTAAGATCACCGCCAACATGTACACCTACAATGCCAGTTCAACTGGAATGACGGCCCGGATTCCGACCTGGGTTCTGGAAGGTGGCATGGCCGCGATGAGAAAAAGGTTAAAAGACCCAGCCATCCGGAAAAAAGTTTTGAACGATTTGGCCAGCGGCATACCCACAAAAAATTCCGATCCGAAAGATGTTTTGGTTTTAGGCTTTCACCGCGACTCCCTTAACAAACTTTACAAGAACAAAAGGCTGGATGAAATCTCTAGGCTGCATGGAAAAGGTGCGGATGAAACGATGCTTGATTTGCTGATTGCCGACCGGTCTGCTGAATCGATTCCTTGTATTTTCTTTTTGATATCGGAGGATAATGTTAAACGAATGTTTCAGTTACCTTATGTGAGTATTTGTTCCGATGGAAGTTCTATTGCCGATGAAGCCCCAGCCAATACATCAGGCACCCATCCGCGTGTTTATGGAAGTTTTGCCAGACTGCTTGGGAAATATGTGCGTGAAGAAAAATTAATGACGCTTGAAGAAGCCATCAGGCGAATGACTTCTTTGCCGGCCTCCAACCTTCAAATCAAACGCAGAGGGAAATTGCTGCCCGGTTACTTTGCCGACATTGCTGTTTTCAATCCCAATGAAATAAAAGACAACGCCACATTTGAGAATTCTCATGAATACGCCACCGGCATGGTGCATGTTTTGGTGAACGGAGTTCAAGTGTTGGAGAATGGAAAACACACGGGTAAAATGCCAGGGCGTGCTGTGCGCGGTCCTGGATGGATGAAAAGGTGATTTAAGCAAGATTACGCTAATAGATTTATGTTTATAAAAAGTCAAAAAGGTATGTTCGAACTGTCACCCTTCTCCTTTGGAGAAGGGCCGGGGATGAGGTTATGAACACCAAAGATTTGTTTTCCGGAAATGCTTCTGAATATGCAGCCTTCCGACCGGATTACCCTTCTGAACTTTATGACTTCATTTTTAGCCACATCACTCATTTTAATACAGCGTGGGATTGTGGAACAGGCAATGGTCAGGCCGCAAAAATTTTATCGGGGAAATTCGAGAATGTGTTTGCTACTGATATCAGCGATAAACAAATGGCCAAAGGATTTATGGCAAACAATATTTTCTATTCTGTTTCCGCTGCAGAGAAAACTTCATTTCCCGATCATCAATTCGATTTAATTACAGTAGCCCAGGCAGCGCACTCGTTTAAGTTGGAAGAGTTTTACGAGGAAGTTAACCGCGTTTCGAAACCCGATGCCGTGCTCGCCATTTGGGGATATGGATTACTCAGTGTGAACCCTGAGTTTGACAATCACCTCCAACATTTTTACAAAAATGTAATCGGTTCGTATTGGGACCCTGAACGGAAACTAATTGATGAGGAATATAAAACCATTCCATTCCCATTCAATGAAATCTTTCCACCAAAATTTAATTTCACTAAGCAATGGAGCCTGGCACAACTGGAGGGCTACCTCACCACGTGGTCGGCTGTTCAAAAATTTATTAAGGCGAAATCCACCAATCCAGTTTCTGAATTTATTAGATCAACGCAGTCCTTGTTTGGTGTTGGTTTGAAAGAAGTACGCTTCCCGCTGTTTATGAAGATAGGCTTCGTAAAAAAATAATCCTGTTTTCCTTAAATCATTTGGTTCTATTGGGAATTTTGTGAAAGGAATTTTCAAACATAGGAGTTACATAGGCACATAGAAATCCACACATAGGTTAAAGTGCCAAAACTATGTGAAAACCTATGTTCCTATGTTTCTATTGTGGTTCAAAATCCGGGGACGTGCAAAAAAGTGAAGTCAGAGTTTCACAAAATCTGTGTAGAACTAATCATTTAAATCCTGCCCGAATTGAAAGAGCCCCACCGAACGTTATCGGAAGGGGCTCTTTGCCAACCAAAAGGCGGATTTTAATAATCCGTGTGTAAATATTTTGAGCAGGGAATCGGTAACCGCCCGACAAAATATATTTACCACCATCCTTCTTCTCAGTCTACATTTGCCAGAACGGCCATGATGCTAATCCTGTATTCCCTCAATCCAATTAATCCTCCACCTTCGCAAAAAGCTTCGGTGGACAAGTGTCCAGACAAATGACTAAAGTGCTCTTTGTTTGTCTCGGTAACATTTGCCGCTCGCCTTTGGCAGAGGCGTTGTTCAAACATAAAATCAAACAGCTTCAATGGGCCGATCAATTCATTGCAGATTCCTGCGGCACAGGTGATTATCACATTGGCTCCCAACCAGACAAGCGCACCATAGCCAGCGCTGAGAAACATGGCGTTGAGATTTTTCATGTGTGCCGTCAGCTTACCCGGTTCGACCTCGAAGAGTTTCATTACATTCTGGCTATGGACAAAAACATTCACCAGGATATTTTGCTGATGGCCAACTCTTCATCGTTCGATGAGAAAATTTTTATGATGCGCGATTTTGATCCTTTATTTCCAGGAGCCGATGTTCCGGATCCTTATCATGGTGGCAACCGCGAGTTTCAGGAGGTGTTCGGCATTCTGAACCGGAGCGTTGATGGATTTATTGAACATCTGAAAAAGGCGCATTCTTCCTGATCAGAACCTTAAAAGGCTATCAATAAAAAAATCCTGTATTCCATCAATCCCTAAAATCCTCCACCTTCGCAAAAGCATCGGTGGACAAGTGTCAAGACAATTTAACAAGAATCTGCAGCGTAGAGCGCGATAATTGTTCGAGCAATATCCCTGGCTTACTCCTGTATTCATCCGATAGTTTCGAGGTGTAATTCTTAATCGTTATCAGGGTAAGGTTGGTGTTGTAATACACTTCAAAAGTCTGACTTAGTTTTTCTATCAACGGCCTTATTTTACTCTCGCGATAGTCAGCACAGAACGAAAAAGTGATGGCTGAGTTTTGCATCATGTTGATTTTAATATCGTGTTCTGCCAGTGTTTTGAAAATCTCACTGAGCTGGTCTTCTGAAACAAAAGTATAATCAGTCACTTTGCACGAAATCAAACATTGATTGTCTTTGATAACAATGAGCGGAGGTATGTGCTCCACTTTGCAAGCATGAATTTGTGTGCCGGTTAAACTTGGGTCATCAAAATTATTAACATACAACGGAATGTTGGCATTTGCCAGCGGCTTAATGGTTTTGGGATGAATCACTGATGCCCCATAATAAGTCATCTCCGCTGCTTCCTGAAAAGGCAACTCCGGAAAAACAATAGCGGCAGGTAAGCGCTTCGGATCGGCATTCATTACGCCCGGCACATCTTTCCAAATAGTAACGGATTCTGCATCCAGGCAGGAAGCAAAGATAGCGGCTGAGTAATCGGAACCTTCACGGCCCAGTGTGGTTGTCAATCCATTGTTTGCACGCCCGATAAATCCTTGCGTGATGATGGCACTTGTTGTGAGTAGCGGTTTAAGCCTTTGAATTTTGATTCGGGTTGTTTCCCAATCCACCTTTCCTTCACGATAAGTTGAGTTGGTTGAAATGTATTCCCGCGCATCAATCCAATTAGTTGTCGTTTGAGTAGAAACAAAATCGGCCACAATCAGAGTCGCTAGAATCTCGCCCTGCGAAACCACCTGGTCGTAAACCTGATCGTAATCCAATGCTGCATCAAGGTTATTCTTGATTTGGTTCATCACCTCATTCAACCTGGCCAGCGTGGGGGCAGGGTTATTGAATAAATCCCTTATGATTGCTTCATGATAACTGAAAACCTTCCGGATACTTTCCTGGTAAGCCTGGTTTTTAAAATATCGTTCTACAATTTCCTCCAGCGCGTTGGTTGTCTTTCCCATGGCTGAAACCACAACCAGCAAGTGATGATCACTGCTGGCCTTGATTATTTCAGCCACGTTTTTTACGGCTGCAGCATCCTTAACTGAGGCCCCGCCAAACTTGTATACTTTCATCCCCTTAGGTTCAATAGTATTGTATCACTCTCTGTCGTTTGCTAATGCCTAATGCCTCCCGAAGTATCGGGATGCCCATTGCCTCCCGAAGTCTCAGGATGCCTATTTATTTTAAGTGCCCAATTTACTGTGTAATTTTATTGCCGGTACTATCAATCAATAAATTATGGAAGAATCCAGAATTGCCCACTCCATCGGCTTTGCACTCGACCGCTTCATTAAAAACAACCAGGAGCAATTTCAATTTGCCAGTGGTGAACTATCGCAGCTTCTGCGCGATATAGCCCTGGCCTCTAAAGTGGTGAACCGCGAGGTAAACAAAGCCGGGCTGATTGATTTGATGGGATCGGCCGGGTCGCAAAACACAGGGGGTGAACAGCAGCAAAAGCTGGATGTGCTGGCCAATATCCGGTTCACCCGCGCCCTCACAAAAGGCGGAGAAGTGTGCGCTCTGATTTCGGAGGAGACTGAATCGTTCGTTGATTTGAACAACGAAGGGAAATATGTTATTGCTATCGATCCACTCGATGGTTCATCTAATATTGATGTGAACGTTTCTATTGGAACCATCTTTTCTATCTACCGCAGAAAAAGCCTGGTGGGAACTCCCATTCAGGATGAGGATATTTTACAGAAAGGATCGGAGCAGGTGGCTGCCGGTTATATTTTGTATGGATCGTCCACCATGTTGGTTTATACTACAGGCCATGGAGTAAATGGTTTCACTTACGAACCCAGTTTAGGCGAGTACTTTTTATCGCACCCCGACATGCAAATGCCGGTGGATGGAAAAATTTATTCCATCAATGAAGGCCTGGCCAACTCATTTTCAGATTCTGTCAGGACCTACCTGGATTATTGCAAGCAGCAAAGTTATTCCGGGCGCTACATCGGCTCGCTGGTAGCCGACTTTCACCGGAACTTATTGAAAGGCGGAATTTATATTTATCCGGCAACGGCCAAAGACAAAAATGGCAAGCTGAGATTGATGTATGAGTGCAATGCACTGTCCTTTATTGCCGAGCAAGCGGGAGGGAAAGCATCGGATGGGAAAGAAAGAATTTTGGACTTGATTCCGAAAAGCCTGCACGAGCGCACACCTTTTTTTGTTGGGTCGAAGAATATGGTGGAGAAGGCGACCTCACCCTTGCCTGTCCGGCAGGCAGGCTAAATCTCTGCCTGACCGGCAGGCCTCTCCGATCCCGAAACTTCGGGAGGAGAGGGACTTGCTTGAGATCGCTGAGCTTTTTCATCTTCTCCAAAGCCTTCTTGCTTCGCGTTTGCACAAACTAAAGAATAAATTGAATGAACATGAGATTAAAACAATGATTACCTTCGACAATAATCATCTACACTTATGATTGATGCTAAACTAGCCACAGAGAAGGCCATTGAAAAATTTAACGCGTTCTATCCAGAGGCCAAGAAGGTACAGCTGGAGGAAGTGGAACTTAGTTCTGATAAGAAGTTGTGGCTGGTCACCCTCGGCTTCGACAGCGATGAACTGGCCTCCCCCACTCAACTGATCATCGGCAAGATGAAGAGATACAAGGTTTTTCATATGGATGCCGAGAGCGGGGAACTGCTGCACATGAAGGGAAGAATTCTTTAAGAATTAGTCATTTCCTGTTTTGGTATCCTCCGAGGTTTTCTCCCTCACGACCGCATCATCAAAAACCTCAGGCGCATATTGGGCAAGTATTCCACACCACCGCACCAACTTCTTCATATCCGAAACATAAACTTTGTTTTCGTCATACTCAGGCAGGACAGATTTAAGGAATGCTTTCAATTCTTTCGGATCAGAATCCTGGTTAACCCCAAGGTCGTTGCCGAAATCTTTTTTTATTTTTTTCAGTACTTCCAGCAAGTGAATGTTCCCTTCCTTGGTTGTGGTGAAAATGGAAATCTCACTCAAAATAGAAATCCGGTGATTGGTGGAGGCTACAATTTTTGTTTGCGCTTCATCAAGGGATTCAAGGATCACCCCTGATTTAGCAGGCGCTATGATTTTAAATAATCCGCTTTTACCGGATAGGGAGGCGATGTCTTTTAATTCCATGGTATTCTTTTTCGGGCGGCAAACATCGGAATTAATTAGAGATTTAGCCAATGGTCTATTTAGCCAATCAGGGAAATCGCTTTTAAAAAATCACTTTAAACTTCTGTGCCAAATCGCGGATATTGATAGTAGATAAAGGAATACGGCCTATCTTTGTTTCAACAAA
>JAYUHI010000432.1:0-8369 GCA_043767095.1 Bacteroidota bacterium | reverse complement strand
AGTTCCTTTAAAGAAGAACTCCTCAACAAAATAAAAGTACTATAATTGGAAGGCAGAGGGCAGAATATAGAAGTCAGAAGTTAGAATATAGGAGTTAGAAGTTAGGAGCTAGGAGAGGTTAGGCCAACCCGGCTTCTTTTATTTTTTCACGCAGCATCCAGCGCTCGATAAACATGTCGAAGGGCTTTAGCAACAATACAATGGCTGTTTTGAATATCCACAGATAATTGGTGTTGCCGGAAAGTCTGATAAAAGTTGGCTCGAACCAAAACTCTGACAATAAAAAAAGCGCAAAGCCGATAGCAATTACAATAGCGGATGACTTGCGGCTAATGGTTGCCTTTCTGAGTTTGGCAACACCATCATTAACCTGTCGGTTTTTTTCTGCCAGTTCCACATTTTGTTGTTTGATTTTTATCTCATCCCTCTTTTTCTCAGTCACATCGTGAAAATGGCGCGCGTGTAAAACAAATCTTCACTGAGCCATCCTTTGCTGGCACTCCCTTCCATAATAAATCCTTTTCCGTTTTTACCAACCGTACGTACCTCCACGTCATCAAATTTTTTACCCGGCTGTAAATTGCTCAACAAGGTGCGGAAGTGCTCGCGGTCGCCTGTATGCACCAAGTCCAAAATGGTAATGGCTTCCAACTCATTTTTATCATAACCAAGTGTTTCGGTCAGCAGGGGGTTTGCCTGCAACACTTTTCCATCTTCGGCCAAATACAAAATAATGTCGCTCGAGTTTTCGAATAAGTCGCTGAACCTTCGCTTTTGTTGGGCCGCTTCTATCTCGGCTGTCTTTTTCTCTATCACCGAAGTGATTTTTTCGGGTATCAGTTTTAAAAACTGCATGTCCTTGTCTTTCACAAGGAAATCATCGAACCCCAATTTCATAAGGGAAACGGCAAGGCTAATATCATAGGTTGCCGTAAGTACAATCACGGGCAAATCCACCGGAAGCGGGAACAAATCTTTTGCTTCGCCATCAGGAAGGTGATAATCTGAAACAATGGCGGTGTATTTTTTGGGATTGTTTTTCAATTCGTGAGTTGCTGCCGCCAGCGTTTCGGCATAGGTAAACTTGTAGGGTTTGAGCAATGTGGCCTCCACCATGCTAAACATTTTGCGCATGGCTGCGTCATCTTCGATATACAATATTTGGGGAGAAGTCATATATCGTTATTATATTCCTCTTTGATGATTTGCCTGATGCGCACAATGATCGCTTCGGTTTTTGTTTCCAACTCTGCAAAGATTCCCTCATGATCCACGCCTTGCTCTTTATTGTGCAAGGCAACCTCCCAGTCGTTTAGCTTTTGATTGAGTGGGTCGTTGCCTACATAACCATAATAAGATTTTATCGAGTGCACGCGCTTTCTTAAACCTTCCCAATCCTGGCTTTTTAAGAACTGTTTTATATCGGCAATGCCAAGTGGGGCATGTTCGATAAACAGGTTGAGGATTTCAACAATATTGGCAGGGCTATCGCCAAGTAGTTCGCGTAAAGACTTTAGATCAACCAAGGGCTTTTCGTTTTCAAACATACGATTAGTTATTAATTGCTAATGTTAGTATTGGTTTGTGTTTTAATCCATTTTTTCAGTACCAAATCGATCGCATCATTCACGATGGGCTTGGTAACAAAATCGTCCATGCCGGCAGCGAGGCATTTTTCTTTTTCGCCTGCAATGGCACCCGCGGTGAGGGCAATGATGGGGGTTCTATATAGTTGGTAATCGGTAATCGGTAGTCGGTGGTCAGTGGTCGGTGATTGATTACCGTCCTGCCGACTGCCGACTGCCAACTGACTGCTCTTTTCTATCCGCCTGATCTCCCCCGTAGCTCCATACCCATTCATCTCTGGCATTTGCACATCCATGAACACTATAGTGAATGGCTCTTTTGCGAATTTTTCAACGGCTATTTTACCATTGCCTGCCTCCACCAAGGTGGCATTTGGCAATTTCTTTTTCAGGATGATTTTGATCAGTGACATGTTCACTGGATTATCTTCGGCAATCAGGATTTTAATAGTATCCGATTCAGAAAAATTATTCTTCATATCCGCCAGTGGCACTGCCTGCCCAATTCCCTTTTTATCACCTGCCTCTGCTTTAAATTCAGCTTCAAAATAAAAGGTACTGCCAATGCCTGGTTCACTCGTTAGCTGAAGTTTGCTGCCCATAAGCGCCAGCAATCGGTTGGAGATAGAGAGGCCTAAGCCTGTGCCACCAAATTTCTTTGTAGTTGAAGAATCTTCTTGTGAAAATGCTTGAAATATCCGTTCCTGGTTTTCAGGTTTAATGCCTACGCCAGTGTCGCGAACGGAAAAACGGAAAGTTTTGAGTTTAGCGTTTAGCGTTTCAATTTTCTGGTTTTGAATTAATTCAACTTTCAATTCCACCTCCCCTTTCTCGGTAAACTTAACCGCGTTGCCCAACAGGTTGATGAGTATCTGGCGCAACCGGACTGAATCGGCCCAAATATAATGCGGGATATTATCACCTATGTTGAGCAGCATTGTAAGACCTTTTTTCTTTGCCTGAAAACTCACTAAGTCATTAACCTGTTTTGTCAGTTCAGTGAGGTTAGTCTTTTCTATAGCCAGCTCTAATTTGCCGGCTTCAATTTTTGAAAAATCCAGCACGTCATTGATGATGTCCAACAGGCCGCGTGCCGATTCGTTCACGGTAGTCATGTACTGCCGTTGGGTTTCGTCTAAGTTGGTGCTCATCAACAGTTCGCTGAAACCGATCACACCGTTCATAGGTGTGCGTATTTCGTGGCTCATGCTTGAAAGAAATTCGGACTTGGCCATTGTTGCCCTTTCGGCTCTTTCTTTTTCTGCCTGCAGCAAAATGCCCGCGGTTTGCAACTTGCGGTTGTCTTCCTGTTGCCTCTTAATAAGAGGATAAAAAATAAAACCGAATTCAAAAGCAAGTATCAAGAGTGTGACTACGGACAATATGATTTCCACTCTTTTCAGGTACTCCAATTTTTGCTCGGCCTCTTGCTGATAGGCGTTTACGATATCGCCCATCTTTTGCAAAAAGGGTTGTTCCATGGCCACAATGGAAAGCACCGAGTTTGCAATGGTGAGTGTGTGCGGGTTTTTTATCATGGACTTACAGGCCACCACAATGGTGTCTAACCGTAATGCGTTTTCGCGCAGCATGGCGTCAATGCGCGGGGTGTTGCGGCCCGACTGAGCCCCGATGAGCAAACTATAATATTCCGCCTTCCAGGTTTCAGAAAGTTTGCTCAAGGTTTCTAAGTTACTGGCGCGGTTGGAGGTTATCCCCTGCGTCTCATCGCGTTCAATATAAAGTGCGAGTTTGGATATGCGCTGGCTCAGCATCAATTGCCTCCCTGCCAAATTGATGTGGGCTGCATCATCATTTTGTTGGTTGAGGCCATATTGGATAATAATTTGCGAACCAATGACCACCGCCAAAATGGAAATGAGGAAGATTATGTAAACTGTTTTGATCGAGTGGTTCATTTTGGTAATCGGTTCGTCCACGCCTCGCTTATTTGTGCTCCAACGAACGGGACGATCTTTTAACTTGATCCGTAAGCGAATACATTTCCTCTCTCGGCCCCGATAATAATCGGGAAGAAATCTCAAATATCTCCTTCAATAATTTGCGCGAAAGTTTATACACTTCCAATTCCCTAAAACTTGTTACATACTCCATACTATTTAACTGTTTACCGTTTACTGACCACCGTTTACTGATTACCGCTTACCGACCACTCAATACCTGTCCGTTCTAAACTTCACCTCTTTCGTTGAAAAGTTGCCAAGCAAATCAGTGGCTGTGATTTTCAATGTGTACTCTTTGTTTTTTGCAAAACCTTTGATGGGCGCGATGTAGAGTTGTTCTTTCGCACCATTAATGCTATAGCGTATCTGGTCAGTACCCACCTCGCTGTCGGTGGCTGAAAGATAAATGGATGTGTAGGAAGGATATCTTTCTTTGTTTGGCGCTCCTGCAAACTGATGCGCTATCTCAGGCCCTTTGGAATCCACCATAAAGAATGTGGACTTTGAATTTTTGTTGTTCACGTTGTCGTAACCAAAATAGTTGAGTGTTTGAAAACCCGAGGAACTCAATTCAACAGGCTTGCCGGAGTAAATCTCCTCGGTGCTGGAAGAATTGAACGCGTAGGCAATCTGCTTCAAGCCAGCTTCGGGGTCGCTACCAGCCAAAGCAACTTTGGTTTTGGGGTTTACATAAACCGTGTCGGCTTTTACAAAGGTAGGGCCCACAAAGGCGTGGGAAATAGCGGGCCCCGTAAGATCAACATATACCACACCCACCGAATGGTTAAAATCATCATTCACGGTGTTGTTGGTATTGTCAACCGCATAAAATTTTACGGTATGAAAGCCCGACTTGCCCGGTAAATAAAAAGGTTCGGAGTATATTCCGAAAGGGCCATCATTAATAGAGTACATGGTTTCTTTAATGCCACTCTTATTGTCCACCGATGTGAGCTTCAACTTGGTGCGGCCAGAGAAATAGACTTTTTCTCCCACTATAAATTTATCGCCAAGCACATCGGCAGACATGATGGGTGCGGTTTTGTCGAGATAAAACATAACCGACTTCTCGGTTTCTTTATTGGTAACATGGTCCACTGAATAATAGGTGAGTTCATGGTTTCCATCGGCCATGTATTGAAAGGCAATGTTGCCGCCCGCATAAGGGCGGAATGTTTCCTTATCGAATTTATAAAACGTATTGCCCACGCCCGAAAGGCTATCGGAAATAGTAAGGTAAATTTTGGAACTTATGGAGATCACGCTTTGATCTGAAATGCCAACGATGTTGTGAAAGGAAGACGGTGGCGTGAGGTCGAGCACAAAATTGCGGGTGTTTATTTTTTCGGCATTGCCTGTGTTGTCAACCGAATAGTAGGTATAACTGTAAGAACCTTCTTTGCCGAACTGAACCTGCTTGTAATTTTCAAACGCTTTTCCGTTCACAGAATGAAAGACAGCTTCCACACCCGACATTTCGTCTTTGGTGCGAAGGGTAACCTTGAGGCCTGGCCCATAGAATTGTTTGCTTGACGAGTAGGCAGGTGCATTAAGGAACGAAGAAGACGTAACAGGAGCCAAACCATCGGCAAAAATTATAAATTCATCGTTCTGATTGGTGACGTGGTTCTCATGCTTTAAGGCATGCGGTCCATGGCCTTCCAAGAAAACTTCTTTTTTTGCCGAGGGAAGTAATTGTGCAGTGGCTCCATCGGGGGAGTTGGCAATCAAAATATAAACCGGCATGGTTGCCTGCTGATAGTAGCGGCCCAGGCTGTCCACATACGTTTTCTTTTTGTGCTCGGGCTGGGTTTGCCCAAGAAGAGCGATCGAGGCAAAACTTAGAAAAATTAGATAGAGAAATTTCATGGTATGGTAAAGGTTGAGTTAGTAAGTTTTGTGTTTGTGTTTGAATTAAGTGGTTTTGGTTGCACGGTCGTTGAGGGCTTTTATTTCTTCGTATTGTAGGGCCAATTGTGCATTTACCTTTCGCTTATAGCTCAGGTTTCTGAACAACTGTAGCGCGAAGAACAAACCTGCCAACAGCAATATCACAATAATGGCAATGATCAGCCTTTGGCGGCTTGCCCTGTCTTCCACCTCTTTTATTTTAAGTGAGTCAAGTTCAGCTTCCCGCTCCAGCAAACTGATGGCGAGTTCTTGTTTAGTGTTGCTTTCTATCAACGAGCGAGCCTCTTTGCTCACTTCGCTCAGTTCCTCTTCTGTCTTGCGCAATTCGGTGTAGGTTTTTAGCAATTCAATTTCCTTTTGTTTTTTTTCAAGGTCGGTTCGCAACGCTTTAACTTGGGCCTGCTCTGTTTCTTTTTTGGCTGCTGATACAGTTGACTTCTGTATCATTTCATGGAAGGTGCGGTAAAGATTGAAATAATGCTGGGTGCGCTCCTGGTTGCCTGCCTTTTCGTACGTTTCGGCAAGCATGCCATAGCAGGCTTTCATTTGGTTGATGTCGTTCATCTCAGTAGCAAGTTCAAGGGCCGCTTCTAAGTTCTTCGCTGCTTCGGTATGCTTCTTTAAATTATTGAGCACCACGGCAATATTAATGCGGCATGAGATTACCTCTGATTTGGTACCTGACTTTTCGCGATACACAAGGGATTGACTAAAGTGATCCAACGAATTTTCGTATTGCCCCATGTCGGCATAGATCATGCCCAGGTTGCTTTGTATTTTGGAAATGCCGCTCTCGTTGTTGATTTGCTTGTTGAGTTCGATAGACTGATTAAAATAGGTGATGGCATCGGTATAATTTTTATCTTCCCAAACTAATGTGGCCGCCTCGTTAATAAAGCGTGTAGCTTCCTTTATATCCCCAGCCTGTTTGTTTTTCTCGGCCAATTGAAGGTACTCTTCGACCTTTGCTTTTTTTGCGGTAAGGTCACCTTGTGGAAAGGCTATGGAGGGTGCCACGATCATTAAAACAAGGAAGGCCTGTTTTGCGGCAGAATTAATGCCGTGCCGTTTTATGCTTCTCACTTGAAAATTCATCGAGTCAAATTTAATTTTAAGGGCAACAATATAGTGATTTTTTAGGTGGCTTTCATTCCCGGCAACTTCGAAGGCTTACTTTTGAACGACCAACCTGAAACAGGATTACCCCATTGTTTGATGCCAGCAACAAATGCAATTGATCTTTAACCGCCAACAGCAAATTTTATTTATTTTGCTGGGTACACTTTAGATATTAGACCAATCCTATTCATTGCTCGTTCAAACGCTCCATTTATAAGATAAGGATTTTTCAAAGACCTGATCATAAGAATTTAGAAAGCAAACCACCGGTATCTTGCTATTGAACTTTCTTAGTTGGGCGATGGCCTCAATTCCGTTTAGCACAGGCATGTAGATATCCATTAAAACAAGGTCGTATCTTCATCAGAAATTTTACCTTTGAGCATGCTGAGTTGCGCCATAGTAGAAGATGATGTCATTTCCATGAAGATGATTGAGGGCATGGCCGAAAAAACTGGCTTGCTCCATATCAATGCCTCCTTCACTGCCTCTACCGAAGCATTGAAATGGCTGGCCACACATCAGGTTGATTTACTTTTTCTGGATATTGAAATGCTTGAGCTTACGGGATTGGAATTGCTCCGTTCTTTGGTTTACAAACCCGATGTGATCATTATTAGCTCGCAGGCAATACGCGGTTGTAATTCCCATCAGCGGGTCTTTTAAAGAAGAACTGCTCAACCAATAGTATTTGAGTTTGAACTTGGAAGTCAGAATCCAGAAGTCAGAAAATATAGGAGTTAGTAGGAGTTGATTTTGACCTTGAATAAGTCAGAAACAAGTTCAAATTCAAATAGAAATACAAATACAAAATCATCAAACTGACTCCTGACTTCAATATTCTAACTCCTATCTCAAACTCCCAACCCTACCGTGCAAATCACCAAACACAAAGTAGCCGCCATCCATTATACTCTTACCGATAATGACGGAAAAATTCTTGACTCCAGTGAGGGTCGCGAGCCGCTCAATTACATTCACGGCATGGGCAATCTGATACCGGGCATGGAGGATGGACTGGAGGGAAAAATAAAAGGCGATAAATTCAACATCAAAGTAAGCCCGGAAAAAGGGTACGGTGTAAAAAATGAAAGCCTGTTTCAACAGGTTCCGCGCACGGCCTTTGGAAACCAGCCCGTTGAATTGGGGATGCAGTTTCAGACCGACTCAGGCTCGGTGGTAACGGTTTCCAAAATTGGATTGGATTCCATCACCCTTGATGCCAACCACCCGCTTGCCGGTGTTGAACTGAACTTTGCTGTGGAAGTGCTGGAAATCCGCAACGCAACCGAAGAAGAAATTTCGCACGGCCACCTGCACGGGCCAGGCGGTCATCACCATTGAGGTTTTTCACCGCATCATTATCAATCTTCCTGTATCGTTAAACTCCTTCCCTCCTACCGATATTTTAAGGCGGTAGAAATAAATTCCATTGCCCAATATGTTGCCGGAAGCATCCGCCCCGTTCCACATCAGTTCGTTGGTGCCGATATAAAATTTCCTTACGTCATTGGTGCCAAACGTGCAAGCCACTTGGCCCGTGGAAGAAAATATCTTCAGCGAAAATCCTTCCGGCAGCGTATTGCCCGAAAGTTGAAAATTGAAAGAGAACCCTATGGCCGATGGGTTGGGATATACGCCATTGAAATTCAATACTGTTTCTGATTTAACTTTGAACGAAATCTGATACGGCTGTGCCCCGCTCAAATTTCCACTGGCATCGGTGGCTTGAACGGAGAGGATATAATCGCCATCAACCAAATTGGCAGGCGTAAATTCAACACGAAAA
>JAYUHI010000431.1:0-3537 GCA_043767095.1 Bacteroidota bacterium | reverse complement strand
CTCTTGCCAGTTCCTTAAAGGCTAAGAACTCGTTTTTCCAGGCAAAACATTTTGGGTCGCAATAAGTTTGGGAAATGACCGGGATGAAGATGAGGCATTTCAGTTTGTCTTTGAGCGAGCTATCTACATCGTGGGTTTCCAATAGTCCATCGTGTGGGTTCTCATCGAAATAGATGGAGATGTCTTCTTTGAAAGTGGCTCCGAGTTCGGTTTTTAAGGCCTCAACAAATTCTGTTACCCAATGACTGCCCTTATTATCCTTTTGGCGGTAGCTAATGAAGATGTCGTATTCGAAACCGGAAATGACTGATGGCATATTCAAACTTACAAGTTTATAATTACTTTGCGGAATCTAATCAAAGCCCCTTATGAAAAAATTTCTGCAGTTCATCCTCCTTTCCGCCACCATCTCCACTGGCCTTGCCCAGGAAACCCCTTTCTTAAATGATGCCGAGATCAGAATGCTGATCAATGAATTATCGGGCGACCGTGCCTTTGAACAGATTCGAATCCTTACCCAATGGCACCGCGATTCGGGGATGGATGGATATTTTAAGGCAGCCGATTATGTGGTTGACCAGGCAAAGAAAGCAGGCCTCGAAGATGTAAAGTTTGTGGAGCAGGTGTTGGATGGCCCAAACTATACAGCCAAATCCGCTGAGCTTTGGATTGTTGAACCGGTAGAAATTAAACTCGCGGATATTGGCGATCATGCTGTTTACTTAGCCGATGGCAGTCACGATGCGGATGTTACCGCTGAAGTGGTTTGGATTGGCACCGGAACAAAACCGGAACTGGAGAATATTGATGTAAAAGGAAAAATTGTTTTGATCAACGGCTCGCCCGGCACAGCTGCTACGAATGCCGTTTGGGCGAAGGGTGCTATTGGCGTTATTTCTTTCACCACTTCGGAAGGGAAAAGCCCGATGGATTTCCCCGATCAAATTGCGTGGACAAGAATTTCGGTAACGCCTCCCGAAGGAAAGCCAGGAACGTTTGCCTTTAATCTTCCGCCAAGAAAAGGTGAGACATTGAAAAAAATGTTGCAAACAAATTCGTTACAGGATTTTTTCGCCACCGGAAAGAAAGTGATGGGAGGCAAGGTGGTGGTGCGCGCGAAGGTGGATACTGAAATTGGAAAATCTCCCGGTCGAACTGGTTTTGTTGAAGGCTGGATCAAAGGCTCGAAGTATCACGATCAGCAAATTGTGTTGACGGCACATTTGCAGGAAGAGCAAGGATCGGCCAATGATGACGGCAGCGGCTCAGCCAACATTTTGGAAATTGCCCGCACGTTGAACAAACTCATCGCAGAAGGAAAAATTCAACGCCCCTTGCGCGACATCCGGTTTTGGTGGACGGATGAAATCTATTCGGAGTACCGGTATTTCAGGGACAACCCCAATGAGCCATCCAAACTTTTGCTCAACCTGCACCAGGACATGGTGGGAGCGAAGCAATCCATTGGCAGCCGCATTCAACATTTAATTTATGCACCGCACTCCATCACCAGTTACCTCGATGCTGTTTTTGAAAGTGTGGGCACTTTCGTGATTTACACCAACAATGCTTTTATCACGGCAGGACGGATGGGCGGCTTACCGCGCCCGCATTCAAGACCCATCTATTCTACACGAGGCACGAAAGAAAGTTTTGGAGCCCGCTTCGTTCCGTTTTTTGATGCGTCTGATAATTTGAATTTCGTGGAGGGCGCCATCGGGGTTCCATCCATAGCGCTGATCAACTGGGATGATTACTACATCCATTCCTCCGAAGACGATCTCTGGCAAATTGATCAAACTCAACTGGAGCGAAATGCTTTTATCATTGCCTCGATGGCCTACTATTTTGGCAAGGCCGAAAAAGATCAGGTGAATTTGCTTCTGGCTGAAACTTATTCACAAGGGAGTAAGCGATTGGCCAATGATCTTCAGGCGGGCTTTAATCAAATTCAATCCAACACTGACAAAGAAGAAAGCTGGAAGAACGCCAGCATTTTAATTGAACAGGGAATTTTGCGTGAGCTGCGCGCGTTGAATTCTGTTTCCAGAATTGCCGGTAACGATCAGCCTTCAAATAAATCTATTGCTGTCGTTGCCGCTCAGATGAAATCGAAACAAACCGTTTTGATGAATGAACTGGCCGATTACTACAAGAGATTGAAGGGTGTCGATAAAATACCTGCGACTAAACTCAACACGCAAGAATTAGCAGCCGGTAAAAAAGTACCGGCCAATCATAACGTGCTGGATACTTATTTTGGAAAGCGATCCGGCTATGTTGCCGGAGTGAACCTGCACCCCACAATGCGCTTTGAACTTTTCAATTTTGTGGATGGCAAGCGCAGCTACTATGATATTTACAAAGCCCTCAAAGCGGAAGCGCTGGCTGCCGGTGCCTGGTATTATGGAATCGTTACTCTTGACGATGTAACCAGACTGCTGGATGCCAATGTGGAGAAGGGCGCTTTGGTGGTGAGGTAGATTTTCAAATGGAGTCGTCTGACCACTCGGAGTGGTCTGACGACTAAATCAACACGCAAGGATGTAACCAGACTGCTGGATGCCAATGTGGAGAAGGGAGCTTTGGTGATGAAGTAGATTTTCAAATGACAGTCAACTGATAGGTTCGTTATTAAATTCTTTGGTGAATCACGGTGAGCCACTCCCTGTTACGGTGTTCCATTATTTTTTGAAAGCCTTCGGCAGCGACTAAGTTCTCAATTTCCGCAACCGGATGAACATAAGTGTTAAAAGCATCGCGTGAAAAAAGTTGAAAAAGTTTTTTCAGGCCATCAAATAATTTCACCCACCAAACATCCCTGGGAATAACATAGGCATACCACCGTTTTGCTTTCCGTGCAGACAAGGTTACCAGATCATTGTAGTTTTGATAGCAACAAATCACTTTATCCAGGCATACCAGGTCTACCGGTTCAATGTGTTGATGGTGATCCAGGAAATCGCCCTGAAGGCTGATAATTTTTTCGCTCAGCAATTGGCGGGCAGCTTCCTCGCGAAAGCACAGTGCATAAGCTTCCGATAGTTCAACATGGATTGCTTTCTTTATTCCTGCTTTGAATAGTTCAAAGTCAATAACACCTGATCCGCCACCAATATCCAGCACCTCTGCGCCTGCCAGCTTTAATTTCTTTAAGGCTTCAATCAAAGGCCGCGAGTTTTTTTTGATGATGCTTTTCCGGTAGTCTTCTAATTCTGCCTGGGCCATCTGGCGATTGAATTTTTTAGTATACTCATCGCAGCAACAATGCATCATTTTTTTTGAGCCGGTTATCGTTGTGGCGGTAGGAAATGAAGATACCGTATTCAAAGCCAGGGAGCATAGATGGCATTTCTAAAATAAATATTATTCCGGAAACTTCATTTTTTTCAGAATGGCCAAATACCTGGGGTCTGAACGAATGCCATCAAAATGTGGGTCTGATTTAATTCCAGTCATATAGGGATCTTTTTCAGAGATGGCATCGTCCAATGCCAAGAACGCTTTATCTATTTCCCCAAAATAGATGTAGCATAT
>JAYUHI010000430.1:0-8397 GCA_043767095.1 Bacteroidota bacterium | reverse complement strand
TCTTACTTTTTTTGGGAGCAGTTCACTTACGAGAGTAATGCCCGCGCCCAATTCACCGGCAAGTCCCAGGCCGGCCACAAAGCGGCACGCAGCATATTGATTGACCGTTTCAATAAAGCCAGTGATATAATTAGCAACTGAATATAAAATAATAGATCCAAACAAAACGGAGAGCCTGCCTTTCTTATCGCCCAGCACACCCCAGATAATTCCACCGAGCAGCAGGCCGCCCATTTGCCAGTTGATAACTTTGGTGCTGTCGGACAGCATGGATAAATCGGTGGCGCCCACTCCGCGCATGCTCGGCACTTTCACAATCGTGAACAAAAGCAAATCGTAGATGTCAACAAAATAACCGAGCGCTGCCACGATGACCGGCATGCTGAAGAGTTGTTTGAGGGTTTTACTATCCATGGTTGAAATGAAGCCTTAAAATACAGAGATGGAGTTAAAATACAATTTATCAGGAAAGTATCTTGAGGGGGTTATTAATTGATACAAATTTCACAAAACGGCCACCCCTCTCTTGCCGAAACATTGAGATCAGAAAGTGGCCCGAGGCAAGGCGTACCGTTCGGGCAGGCAGGAGTGAGACTCGATTTAAATTGGTTGCTTCACAAATCGAATTTGACTTAACATCAAGTCAAAATTCATTGAAATTGACTTGAAAGTAAGTCAAATCCAAAAACATCAAAAACATAATATCTACGATTGAATCCATAAAGAAGCCACTCAAATAATGCAGGCTTTCTTTTCCCCTAAAATGCACTAACCTCGAACCTCTAAACCAACCATGCCATGAAATTTATTGTTTGTATCTGCTCTCTTCTCTTGTTAGTCGGAAGCGGCTGGGCTCAAAAGAAAAAGCCTGCCCCAGCCAAGCCCACTGTTTCTTATGATGAAAAATTGTACACCGCACTTGAGTGGCGGAACATCGGGCCGTTTCGTGGCGGGCGATCGGCTTCCGTAACAGGTGTGCCGGGTAAACCCACACTATTTTATTTCGGATCGACAGGTGGCGGTGTGTGGCGTACGCAAGATGGAGGGAGCACCTGGGAAAATATTTCGGATGGATTTTTTGGCGGCTCCATCGGGGCAATTGCCGTGAGCGAGTGGGATAACAACGTGATCTATGTAGGCGGTGGCGAAAGTACCGTGCGCGGAAATGTCTCTTATGGTTATGGAATGTTCCGCTCCACCGATGCAGGAAAAACCTGGACGAGCATCGGTCTGAAAGATTCGCGGCACATTGCCCGCATTCGCATCCATCCTAAAAATCCTGACTTAGTTTATGCAGCTGTGATGGGTGATCTTTTTAAATCATCGCAGGAGCGTGGTGTGTATAGCTCTGAAGATGGTGGAAAAACCTGGAAGCGGATTCTCTTCGCCAATGCCGATGCTGGTTCGATTGACTTGTGTATGGATCCCAATAACCCACGCATATTGTATGCATCCACCTGGCGCATCAGGCGCACGCCATATAGTTTGGAAAGCGGAGGCGATGGATCAGCACTTTGGAAAAGTACCGATGGTGGTGACTCGTGGACCGACATCTCCAAAAATGAAGGTATGCCTAAAGGCACTTGGGGAATTTCGGGCGTGTCTGTTTCACCGGTGAATTCCAATCGGGTTTATTCCATCATTGAAAATGACAATGGCGGAATTTATCGCTCGGATGATGCCGGTAAAACCTGGCGCAAGATGAATGAAGACCGCAACCTGCGACAACGCGCGTGGTATTACAGCCGCATCTATGCCGACACCAAAGATGAAGACATGGTGTATGTGATGAACGTGGCCTATCATCGTTCCAAAGACGGAGGCAAAACATTCCAAAACTTCAACGCCAATCATGGCGATCATCATGATTTGTGGATCGCCCCCGAAGACAACCAGCGTATGATTATTGGCGATGATGGGGGAGGCCAGGTTTCATACGATGCTGGCGCCAACTGGAGTACGTATGAGAACCAGCCTACCGCTCAGTTCTATCGGGTGCTCACTGACAATAAATTCCCATACCGGATTTACGGGGCTCAGCAAGACAACTCCACCGTTCGGATTTACCACCGCACCGATGGCGGCTCTATTGGTGTGCAAGATTGGGAAACAACAGCAGGCGGAGAGAGTGGTCACCTTGCTCCAGACCCAGCCAACAACGAAATTGTTTATGGCGGCAGTTACGATGGCTTTCTGGAACAACAAAATCACGCCAATGGCGAAAGCAGGCGCATCAACCCCTGGCCTGACTTACCAATGGGTCACGGTGCTGAAGGAGCGAAGTATCGCTTTCAATGGAACTTCCCGATTTTCTTTTCGCCACATAATCCGAAAAAATTATACGCGGCTTCGCAGAATCTTCACGTCTCCATGAATGGTGGAGAGAGCTGGGAAATAATCAGTCCCGATTTAACGCGAAATGATCCAACTAAACTTGGCCCTTCCGGTGGGCCTATCACAAAAGACAATACCGCAGTAGAATATTACTGTACAATTTTCGCTGTCGCGGAATCGCCTTATGAAAAAGATTTGATTGTGGCTGGGTCTGACGATGGGTTGGTTCACATCACCACCGATGGCGGAAAGAAGTGGGACAAGATTACACCTCCTGCCGACCTGCTGCCCGAATGGAGCATGATGAACAGCATTGAATTTGATCCTTTCAACAAAGGCGGAATTTATATCGCAACAACCCGCTACAAACTTGGCGACTACAATCCTTATCTTTTCAAATCGAAAGATTACGGAAAGACCTGGACGAAGATTACCGATGGCATCGATGCCTCGCACTTCACGCGTGTGCTGCGGGCTGATTTGAAGAGGCCAGGTTTACTCTATTCGGGAACAGAATCGGGGATGTATATTTCATTTGATGATGGCAACAGTTGGAAACCTTTTCAATTAAATCTTCCCATCGTTCCTATCACCGACCTCACCATCAAAAACGATAACCTGATTGCAGCAACCCAGGGAAGAAGTTTCTGGCTGATTGACGATCTCACCCCACTTCATCAGTTGAATGAGGAAATCGCAAAGAAGGATGCCCATTTATTTAAACCGATGCCGAGCTACCGAATGGGCGGAGGGGGAGGATTTGGCCGGCCTTCGCGCACAGCAGGAAAGAATCATCCAGGTGGGGTAATGATTCATTTTTATTTAAAGGACACACTGAATGCTGCAACTTCCTTAGAAATTATGGATGCCAATGCTCAGCTCATTAAAAAATTTGTCACCAAGCCGGACAAGAAATTGAAGGAGGAGCAATTGCCGAAGTTGAAACTCGGCAGTAACCGTTTTGTCTGGAATATGCGCTACCCCGATGCCGAAGGATTTGAAGGTCTTATCATGTGGGCGGGTGGATTGACAGGCCCTCGTGCCCTGCCCGGAAATTACAAAGTGAAGCTTACGGTTAACGG
Organism: Bacteroidota bacterium; assembly: GCA_043767095.1. Classification (GTDB taxonomy): domain Bacteria; phylum Bacteroidota; class Bacteroidia; order Cytophagales; family Cyclobacteriaceae; genus ELB16-189. Next base: position 4,981 of record JAYUHI010000430.1, on the reverse strand, counting down.
TAAAACGATGGAAACGACTTTCGATTTATTGAAAGACCCGCGCACAACCGGCACAGCTACCGACATCAAAGAACAATTTGATTTTATGATTCAGGTGCGAGATAAACTCTCTGAGACAAACAAGGCCATTAAGAAAATCCGATCGGCCCGCGAACAAATCAACCGGGCAACTGAAACCATGAAAGGCAAGGCTGAATTAAAAGACATAACCGACCTGGCCAAAACCATTTTGGATGACATGAAGAAAATTGAAGAGGCATTATATCAAACTAAAAACAAGAGCGGACAGGATCCCCTCAACTACCCGGTTCGCTTGAATAATAAACTGGCGGCCTTGAATTCCGAAGCCAACTCCAGCGATTTCAAACCAACCGTTCAAACCAAAGCGGTGTACCAGGAAATTGCCGGAAAAATTGATGAGCAACTGACTGCTTTGAATAAAATTTTCAATGAGCAGATACCTAAGTTGAATGAGATGGTGAGGGCCAAGCAATTTAATGCGGTGCAGGTGGTGGATTGAAGTCTAACTTCCTTCAGAGGATGGCCGGGTAAATAGACTGCGCCTGGTAATGCAGTGGATTGTCCATTGAAATTATCAGGGTTAGGATTTAACGCGTTAATATCGGGGACAAAGCCATATGGCTAAAATGTTGAATCATACATCAATTCGGGGATCCACTAAACCAACAGACCTTTCAAGATGAGACTTATTTATTTCAGGGTAATCTCGATTGTAGGTTGTTTATTGTTGGGTGTAAGTTGTATTCAGTATTTATTGACTGATTCAATTCCTTCATCATTTTTTTTGATTGGAGGTCTGGCCATTTTGGCGATTTCGTTCCTGGGGTTTCAAAAACTAAAAGGGTTTTCTTATACGGTATTCATTCTTACTGCCGTTGCGGCATCCCTTTATTATCCTGAATTTTTTTTGGGAGCCGGCAGCTTTGAATCGAAATCCTTAATAATTCCGCTTCTTCAAATGATCATGTTTGGTGTAGGGTCAACCATGGGCCTTAGTGATTTTATGGGTGTGGTTAAAATGCCCAAAGGCGTTTTTGTTGGTATTGCCTGTCAGTTCACCATCATGCCTTTGGTAGGTTTTTCGTTGGCTAAAATTTTTGGGTTCCCGCCCGAGATAGCGGCAGGCATCATCCTGGTTGGCTCTGTTCCGTGTGGGTTGGCCTCGAATGTTATGTCTTACATTGCCAATGCTAATGTCGCTTTATCGGTTACGCTTACAGCCGTGGCAACGCTGATGGCGCCTGTTGTTACACCTTTTCTGATGCAATCGCTTGCCGGAGAATATGTTAAAGTGGAATTTGCAGCCATGATGTGGGACATTACTAAGATTGTAATTATTCCCGTGGGGGCTGGCTTGATGTTTAATCATTTCCTGAGCAGCAAATTCAAATGGCTAAACAAAATCATGCCCCTTCTCTCCATGATTTCCATTGGTGTCATCATCACCATCATCACGGCAACCGGCCGGAATAATTTATTAACCGTGGGCATGACGTTAGTCCTCGCCTGTTTTTTGCATAATACGTTCGGTTATCTTTTAGGATATGGTGCCTGTAAATTGCTTGGCATGGACGAAAAATCTTGCCGCACCATTGCCATTGAAGTTGGCCTTCAAAATGCCGGCCTCGCATCAGGGCTTGCTTTGGGAATGGGGAAAGTTGCCACTGTTGGGTTGGCGCCCGCCATTTTCGGACCTTTAATGAATGTAACCGGATCGTCCATTGCCACCTGGTGGCATAACAAACCTGTAAAAGACAAAAGTTAAAATCTATGAAGAATATTTTGATTGTAATATCGATTGCAAGTTGGGTCGCCTGCAACGCTCAACAACTCGACCGTGAGCAGGTTATTTTTCTAACGCAGGAATGGAAAGGTGATCGCTATGCCGATGGCCGGCCAAAAGTTTCGGATGCAATTTTGAAACGGATGAAAAATGTTTCCATTGAAGAAGCCTGGGGCATTTTACGAAACAAAGGTTTTAATAATCAGTATGCCGGTGAATGGTTTCGCCTTCGCGATGATGAACCCTTTGTTGGCCGCGCTCTCACCGCTCAATACATGCCCCTTCGGCCAGACCTTCAGTTGCGCATGATGGAGAAAGGAAAAAAAGATGGACGCATTGGCCCGATGAATTCATGGCCCATTGATATGCTGCAAAAAGGCGATGTCTATGTGGCCGACTGTTTTGAAAAAATAAAAGACGGAACTTTGATTGGCGATAATCTGGGAAACTCCATCTATTCTAAAACCGGAACAGGCGTGGTGTTCGATGCTGGCGCCCGTGATATTGACGGCATTGCCGCCATCACTGGGTTCAATGTTTACGTGCGCGGATGGCATCCTTCTTTTCTACAGGAAACCATGTTGATGGGAATCAATCATCCTTTAATCATTGGAGAAGTTACCGTGCTTCCGGGCGATGTGGTGCTGGCACGAAAGGAAGGCGTTGTTTTTGTTCCCGCACACCTGGCCGAAGAAGTCGTTATCAATGCCGAGTTCATTCAACTGCGGGATAAATTCGCGATAGCCAGACTAAAAGCAGGCGTCTATACACCCGGCCAGGTTGATACAGCCTGGACGGACGAAATCAAAAAAGATTTTCTGAAGTGGGTGAAAGAAAACCCCGGACTGGTACCGCTCACATCAGAGGAATTGGAAAATTTTATGAAAGGACGAACGTGGTGAGTTGAGTAATCGAGGTTACGTTAAGCCATTTAAAAACAAAACGTGAACGGGCTATCCTTTCCAATTTTCACCTCACCCCCGACCCCTCTCCAAAATGGAGAGGGGAGGAGTAAATTCAACACGGCAAAAAATTACAAAAGAGGGCCCCCCTCTCCGTCCCGGAGAGGGGCCGGGGGTGAGGTAATAATGACATCAAACAGTTTTTTACTCACAGTAACCTTCAATCCATGAAAACACTAAATACTTTTTTTCTTATTCTGCTGGTCAGTCTAACCGCCCAATCCCAAACTATTGACATCCTGATTAAGAACGGCCATGTGATTGATCCGAAAAATAATATTGATGCTATAATGGATGTGGCTATTACCGGAAACAAAATTTCGGAAGTGGCTACCAAAATTTCCACGCCTGCAAAAAAAACCATTGACGCCACTGGCCTGTACATTGTACCAGGCCTGATTGACATTCATGGTCACCATTATTTTGGAACGGAGCAAGACCAATATTTGAGCGACAGCTACTCCGCGCTTCCTCCTGATGGGTTTACTTTCCGGGCAGGCGTAACCACCGTGGTCGATGCCGGTGGTTCTGGCTGGAGAAATTTTCTGGATTTTAAAAATCAGGCATTCGCCAATTCTAAAACCCGGATGTTCGCTTTTCTCAATATTGTTGGATCGGGCATGCGCGGTGGCGCCATTGAACAAAATGTTTCGGATATGGATGCCAAACTTACAGCCATGGTGGCCAAACAATATCCTGATCAAATTGTTGGAATAAAGTTGGCGCACTACATGAGTTCGGAATGGACACCAACCGATCAGGCTGTCAAGGCCGGTGAGTTAGCAGGCATTCCGGTAATGGTTGACTTCGGTGCGGCCGAACCTGTGCTGTCGTGGGAAACTTTGCTGCTGGAAAAATTAAGGCCGGGCGATATTATCACCCATTGCTTCGGACAAACCAAAGGCAGGATGCATGTTGTTGAGGGTGGTAAGGTTCAAGCCTATGCCACGGCAGCACAAAAGCGCGGAATTATTTTCGATGTGGGCCATGGCGGTGGAAGTTTTATGTTTGAACAGGCCATCCCTGCTATTAAACAAGATTTCAAACCCAACTCCATCAGCACAGACCTTCACACCGGAAGCATGAATGGAGGTATGAAAGATATGGCCAACGTCATGTCGAAATTATTGAACATCGGAATGACGTTGAATGAGGTGATCACTTGCTCTACCTGGAACCCCGCACAAATCATCAACAGAAAACAACTGGGCCATTTAACCGTTGGGGCTTTTGCTGATGTGGCCGTGCTGAGTCTTGAGAAAGGCTCATTTGGATTTGTTGATGTGGGCGGAAATAAAGTTATGGGCGATAAAAAATTGGTATGTCAACTAACTGTATTGAATGGTGATGTTGTTTGGGATTTGAACGGCCTTGGAGCAACTCCTTACAAGTAACGGTATTTTGAAATGAACTCGTTTGTTCGATTCGTATTTCTTGCAGGAGTTTCCGCTATGCTCCTGAATTGTGGAAATACTCATGAACTTCCCCAGGGTGATGCGGATAACGGAGGCCTTGTTGTTCCTGACGGATTTGAAGTGGTGGTGGTTGCCGATAGTGTGGGAAGCGCCCGCCACATGGCGGTAAATGCAAACGGAGACATCTACGTAAAACTAAGAGGCGGAAAACCGAAAGGAATTGTCGGGCTGCGCGATGTTAACCAAGATGGAAAGGCAGACACCATAAAATATTTTGGGAATTACGAAGACAAGGGAAATTACGGAACGGCTATTCGTATTCATCATGGATACATGTATTTCAGTACGGCCGGTGAAGTGTACAGATTAAAACTTGTCCCTGGTCAGTTGGTACAGAATGGCGAAGTTGAAACCATTGTTGTTGATGATTATAAACACGATAAGCATGGCTATGAACATATCGCCAAGCCAATCGCACTCGATGATGCCGGAAACCTCTACGTTCCCTTTGGGGCGCCTGGCGATGTATGTCAACTCATGAACCGGATACCCGGCCAACCGGGCGAAGATCCATGCTCGCAATTAGAAGAACATGGAGGCATTTGGAAGTTCAGCGCCAGCAAACCAAACCAGACGCAAAAGAATGATGGGAAGTTATATGCAACGGGCATCCGGAGTTTGGTTGCCATGGACTGGAACAAAGCAGATAACACATTATATGTAGTGGTGCACGGCAGAGATGACCTCAATGCAAGAAATGCCAATCTGTTTACGCGTTGGCAAAGTGCTGTTTATCCTTC
>JAYUHI010000429.1:0-3550 GCA_043767095.1 Bacteroidota bacterium | reverse complement strand
GCAGGCAGGCCGAAGGGGGAAGAGGAAGTCTCTCCAACCATTTTTATAAATGCTAAAAATTCATTTTTCCACGCAAAACTTTTCGGGTCGCAGTAGGTTTGGGAAATAATGGGGATGAAGATGAGGCATTTTAATTTTTGCTTGAGGCTTTCATCCACATCATGGGTTTCGAGCAATCCATCGTGCGGGTTGGTGTCGAAGTAAATGGATATGTCTTCTTTGAACGTGGCTTCGAGTTCTTTCTTTAGATTCGTCACGAATTCTGTTACCCAGCCATCATATTTATTATCCTTATGTCGGTAGGAGATAAAGATGTCGTATTCGTAGCCGGGGATTATAGAGGGCATTCGTCAAAAATAGCGAATTTCTACTGTCAGTTGGACTTTAGTAATCCCAGATCAACAAAAATCAACCTCAAACAGAACAGTGTTCCAACGAATGAACCAACACCTGTGTCAGTACATTAACCAAAATCAAATCCTATGAGAAAGTCCCGGACCTCCAAATTCATTTTTCCCTTTGTGGTTTTTCTTGCCTTGCTTTTCACAAGTTGCTCAGACACCTGCGAGGTTACCAACACCTACACTTATTTTGAACCGGTGTACTCCACCAAAGAGGAAGTGAAAGCGGCCATCGGGCTGAAGCCTCCACAAGTAATTTCCAATGCCGGCAGGATTTATTTTAAAGACAACATCTTGTTCATTAACGAATCGGGCGAGGGCATTCACATCATCGATAATAATAACCCGGCCAATCCACAGCCGTTAAGTTTTCTCAACATCCCCGGCAATTATGACCTCGCCATTATCGGTTCCACATTATATGCCGACAGTTATATAGACCTCGTTGCCTTCGATATTTCTGATTTGCAGGAGATTAAAGAAGTCGGAAGAATTGAACGCCTCTTCAACCATTACAATACTTTTGGGTTTATGGCCGATGATACCTGGGGGTACATCAGCGACTGGAAGGAAGTAAAAAATGTGAGTGTACAAGAGAGCGCTTGCCAAAGTCAGCAACAACCCTGGGGCGGCATTTATTATGAAAGGGGCATTGCATTTCTTGCCTCATCTGCAGGCAGTTTTGATGCGAAAGCAGCTATTGCCCCAACCTCCACCGGCATGGGCGGTTCCATGGCGCGATTCACTATCGCCAAAAACCATCTCTATGCCCTCGATGATTCTAAACTTGATATTGTTGATGTGGTGAACCCGGTATCGCCACAACAAAAAAATGAAATCGAATTAGGATGGTGGCCGGAGACTTTGTTCCCCAATGGCAACACCCTGTTTATTGGCACCCGCAGCGGCATGTACATTTATGACATTAGCTCTCCAGCCAATCCCAATCAACTTAGCGCATATGAACATATCGTGAGTTGCGACCCGGTGGTGGTGGAAGGCGACTATGCTTTTGTGACTTTGTACGATGGCAGTTGTGGCTTTGAGAACCAACTGGAGGTTGTGGATATTTCCAATCTATCGGCACCGACCCTTGTTAAAGTTTATCCATTCACCAACCCGCACGGCCTGGGCATTGACAATGGCATTTTATTTATCTGCGATGGCGCGGACGGTTTGAAAATTTACGATGCTACCGATGTGAAGAGCATTTCCAGTAAGCAACTGGCCCATTATCCCGGCATTGATGCGCTGGATGTAATCCCCTTTAATAACGTGGCCATGATGATTGGCATGGATGGGCTCTACCAGTATGATTATTCGGATATCAAAAATATAAAGCTGCTGAGTACAATTGCGATTGTGAAAGATTGAGCCTTCGACAGAGCTCAGGCTGACAACACATGGCACTGTGAATCCCATTAGAATGCATTGGATGAGAACCATACTTATCACCCTGTTGATTATATCCTTCGCCATTGATCTGTCCGCTCAGAATCTTGATGTCGACTCCATATATTATACCCCATTGCCAAGGCCCGGTCAGCTCAAGCAAAAAAGAAAATCGTTCCATCAGCAAAATAGTAAGGACACAATTTTCCTGAATAGCAAGCGCAGGGATGAAATAGTTTTGGGGGATAGACATTTTTATTTTCTCTCTCTTCAAACCGGTTCGTTGATCGGCTGTAAAGACTGCAGTGATGGGAAGGGTGTTTCCTCAACGGTTTCTTTTTTGAATGGTGTTATCCTGGGTGAAAAATTCCGGGCCGGTGTTGGCGTGGGTTTCGATTCGTATATGGGCTGGCAAACCGCTCCTGCTTTTGCTTCCGTGAGCTGGGATATTTTCGGAAACCGAAATCGCGATGCACTCTTCATCCAACTCAATTATGGATTTTCAAAAGCCTGGCGTCAAAAATCATTCGAAGGATATGGATTTAAAAATGCCGAAGCCGGACGAATGTTTTCGCCTCAAATAGGCTACCGGATAAAATACCATGATCTCAAGTTATCGTTGGCCGTGGGCGCTAAACTTCAGCGCGTGTTTACGTTTTATGAATACCCAACCTGGAATTGGGTTGCAGGTGAATACCAACCCGGAAAAAGCTACTCCACTGTTAAACAAGACATGAGCAGGTTAATGATTACGATAGCTGTGGGGTGGCGGTAATACCTAGCAAACCGAAAAAATAAATCAGAGTCGCGGATTGTTTTCTTAAGCGTAAATGGTCTACTCCGTAAGCACCTCACCCCCAGCCCCTCTCCAAAAGGAGAGGGGTGACTCTTTGTTAAACTTTTGCTGAAAGTTTCAGAATAAAAGATTTTAAATCACATTCACGGAACACATTCCAGGCTGTCGGTTAAGAAAGCTCCCCTCTCCGAAACGGAGAGGGGTCGGGGGTGAGGTGTTAAAGTTGGAAATGTCTTCCCTTATAAAAAATAATTCAGACTCGCGGATTATTTCCTGAAGCAGAATCATTCCAACTTCCTTTTAAACAAAAAATTGTAAATCATTGAGGGAATACAAATATCCAAAACGCTTACCAGAGAAGCTATGGATACCAGGATGCCTCCTGCTATGTATCCCCAAACATTAAGTCCTGCATAAAAGAGATAGATAATTCCACTCATCCAAACCGTAGCGATTCCACAGGCAAACCTTCCCTGATTTGACCGCGGTGGTATTTTAGGTTTGTTAATCAGGTGTCTGATTACATAATTATATAAGTAATCAAAGGGATGATTGGGAGGCAGTGATCCAAAAAAGGCTACTATCATGGCAGCGATTAAAATTTTCTGGTTGGAGAGTATCAAGCCAAGCACTACAAGAGAGCCACATACATAATAGGCAAACCGAAATCCAAATTTGAAATCGTTTAGCTCACAATCCGTGAACCCATAGTAACCTTGAACTTCGAGTCTTTTTCTTCTTACTGGAGTAATCATGTAATCTTGATTTAGATAGAAATCACTCCTTCCCGCTTTTAATCACTTTCTTCAATTCTTCAGGCCAGTTTACAATAACCTCAAGGCGGTTAATCCGCTCGTTATCGTTTACAGCTTTCAATACGAGGTCGTCTTTCCGCAACACGAACAGGCCAAGCGATGTTGTTGATACTCGGTCACCAGAGGCTTGATCTCCGGCAGCTCCC
>JAYUHI010000428.1:0-3551 GCA_043767095.1 Bacteroidota bacterium | reverse complement strand
CCCCTACGGGGTCGGTTTGATATTGTAATCCGATCTACAAAGATTTAATCCCTATCGGGATTATCAATAGGACAGGACTCCAGCGGAGTCCTATGTTTGTAGAGGGTGAATCTATAATGCTGAACGACCCCGGAGGGGTCGAATGTTAGAGTGCGACAATTTGAAATGCACCCGTAATTTACAATCATGCTTTATCCTCATTCACCTTCATACCTTGGCTTATTATTTGTCTTGAACTGACAATTTGAAGGGTCTTTAAATTTTAAGAAGTCAGAACTTTATTGGCCTGAACAACAACCGACTTTTGTTTTTTAACTCAATCGCCAGTAAATTACCAGTCCATGAAGTATACTTTTCTTTCAGTGTTTTTCCTATTCACTGACTTGGCGATATCAGCCCAAGTAACTCTCATCAGTGAGGACTTTTCCACCAACTCAAGAGCCTGGCCAACGGATGAAGAAAGAAAAATTCAAAATGGAGTTTATAGTTTGTCGGCTTCGGAAGAGGGCAGCCAGGCCACCATCAATTTTTATGTGGATGATAAATCGGATTTTGAATTTGGGGTTGAGCTGACTCAGAAGGCAGGGTCAGACCAAAGTATTTTTGGTTTAGTCTGGAACAGCGGGTTTGACACTTATAATATTTTTCTCATTTCGCCTTCAGGCGAATTCCTGGTCGTGAGCGGATCATTGGGTCAGTTAAAAGGCTGGAAAAAAACAAAGGCCATTCAGGAACAAACCAACAAGATCAAAGTGCAACGGTTAGCCGGCAAAGACTTGTTCTTTATCAACGATGTTAAAGTGGATGAGCGAAAGGCTTCTCCTTTCTTCGGCCAGTGGGCGGGCATCATCGCCCTTTCGCAGGTGCAACTCGAAGCGGATAACTTTTATTTTAAACAGCAGCAGTCGCCAATCAAGGAGGATAAAAATTTCTTCACTTTCAAAAAGGAAAACCTGGGCGAACGGGTGAACAGCAACCATGACGACCTGGGGCCCATCATCTCCACCGATGGCAAAACCATTTACTTCGCAAGGCAAAATGTTCCTGGCAACGTGGGTGGTGAGGAAGATGCGGAAGACATTTGGTACAGCAATTTCGAAAAAGGAATGTGGGGCTTTGCCCGGAACATGGGTAAACCAATCAACTCGCCTGAACCCGACAATTTAGTTGCCGTAGGTGCGGATAATAATACGATGCTGTTCAAACTACCGGACGGACTGGCTTTTCGATACCGGAGCCAAAACGGGTGGACTGATTTTGAAAGATTGAACATATCGATTGAAAGTGAGTCGAGTCATTTTGTTGGCAGCCTTTCTTCTGATGGGCGCATACTTATTTTCAGTGCGATGATGAAAAGCAATTTGTACTATGATTCCCGAAGAGAAGAAAATGATTTATTTGTTTCGATTCGCGACTCTACTGGCAAATGGGCAACACCTATTAATGTTGGCCCATCGGTGAATACACCGGGTGAAGAATCCTCGCCATTTCTATCGCCCGATGGACGGACTTTATATTTTGCTTCGAACGGAAGGCCTGGCTATGGCGACCTCGATATTTTTGTAGCTCAAAGGAAAAGCGATGGCTGGCAGGAGTGGAGTGAACCCTTGAACCTTGGGCCCACTATTAATTCACCTGCCTTCGATGCGTACTACACTGTTCCCGCTGCCGGTAACTACGCATACCTGGTCAGTTATGATGGCGGCTATGGCAAGGCCGATATTTTTCGTGTGAAACTGGGCGAGAATGTTCGGCCTAAACCTGTGGTACTCGTGCATGGCAAAGTGGTCAACAAGAAGAATAATCTTTCGGTAGGTGCATCTATTGTATTTGAAGATTTAGCCACCGGCAAACGGGCGGGCGAGGCGCGGTCGGATCCGAAAACGGGGGCCTACCAAATTGTATTACCGTTTGGTGCGAACTACGGGTTCATGGCGCGGTCGGATGGGTTTTTCTCAGTCCGTGAAAATCTGAATACAAAAAACATGGAAAGGTTTAAAGAGATTGACCTTGATTTGATGTTAGTGCCATTTGAAGTGGGTGAGACGATGAAGTTGAATAATGTTTTTTTTGATGCGGGATTGTCCACCTTGCAACGCGAATCATTTGCTGAACTTAACAACCTGGCAACGCTCATGAAGCAAAATCCTTCCCTTCATATTGAATTGGAAGGCCATACCGATAACCGGGGAACGGAGATTGCGCTCCAGCTATTATCGGAAGACCGGATTGCTGCCGTAAAGAATTATTTAGTTCAGAGGGGAGTTTCGCCCGATAGAATGATAGGCTTTGGGTATGGATCCTCCAGACCGGTAGCCCCAAGCGATACGGAGGAGAATAGATTGAAGAACAGGCGGGTTGAATTTAAGATCGTGAAGAAATGATTTCAAAACTGTTTACAACGTTGCTGGTGATTCTACTTTTTCAATCCACACCGGAAAAGGTTGTGCTTTTTTTTGGCGACAGCCTGACTGCGGGATATGGAATAACCGAGGAGGAAGCTTTTCCTGCTCTTGTTGAAAAGTCGCTGAACCAGAAGGGCAAAAAAGTGCGGGTGATTAATGCGGGCTCAAGCGGAGAAACCTCAGCCGGGGGATTGACTCGAATTGATTGGGTGCTACGTCAGCCCATTGATGTATTCATCCTGGAGTTGGGTGCCAATGATGGCTTGCGTGGTGTGCCCCTGGAAGAAACCAAAAAAAACCTTCAGGCTATTCTGGACAAAGTAAAATCGAAAAACAAAAACGTGAAGCTTGTTGTGGCCGGCATGCTGGTGCCGCCCAACATGGGCAAGCCATACTCCGATGGGTTTCAAAAAATATTTCCTGACCTCGCCAAAAAAAACAAAGCCACATTAATTCCATTTATTCTGGAAGGCGTGGCGGGCATCGAGAACCTCAATCAAGCCGATGGCATTCATCCCACGGTTGAAGGGCATAAAATTGTGGCGGGGAATGTGGAGAGGGTGTTGGTGAAGTTAATGTAGGTATTGAGTAACGAGAAAAATGATCTGGCTAACTAGCCCTGAAAGGGCGATATACCTCAGCGCAGGGCGTAGTCCTGTGCGTTTAAAAAATTTATTTTACAACAGCCCTGAAAGGGCGAAATAACCAAAATCCATATGTCACAATCCCTCGTAAAAAACTATTTGCACATTGTGTTCAGCACAAAACACCGTCAGCCTCTAATCATTCCGGAAATTGAAACCGAGCTACACAGCTACCTTGGAGGGATTTGCAAAAATCTAGAGAGCCAGCCAATTAAGATTGGAGGATACACCGATCATGTTCATGTGTTGTGTAACCTTTCAAAGAAAATAGCCTTAATGAAACTCCTGGAGGAAGTGAAGTCTCATTCATCGAAGTGGGTTAAAACAAAGGATTCCAGGCTGAAAAACTTTTATTGGCAAGATGGTTATGGAGCATTCTCGGTCAACCCATCCGAAGTTGATAAAGTGATAGCCTACATCGAAAACCAGCATGAGCATCATAGCAAGAAAACTTTCCAGGATGAATACCGGGCATTCCTGAAAAAGTATAAGGTGGAGTATG
>JAYUHI010000427.1:0-3566 GCA_043767095.1 Bacteroidota bacterium | reverse complement strand
GTTATCATTTTGGTTTTTAAACTTTGGATTTGTACGACAACGCGCTTCTTAATCTTTACTTGCCAGCGTTTTCACATTACTTAGAAGTTGATCGAGCTTGTCACGATTGAAAAACGTACCGCCCAAAACAACTCCATCGATAAGGGTTGTGTTTCTTATATCGTCCAGCGGATTCTTGTTCAGTATGATAATGTCTGCCCGGTAGCCTGGGGATATCGCTCCAATATCTTTACGGTTAAGAAACTTAGCTGGATTTAAGGTTGCCAGACGCAAGGCTTCAAGGGGAGTAAATCCACCATCAACCAAAAGTTCAAGCTCCTTGTGAAGGCCATAGCCCGGTATAATCATGGGATTGGCTGAGTCCGAACCGGCCATCAGATTAACTCCATAGTCATTCATTCGTTTGGCCACTTTGGCCATGCTGAAGGCCGCCCTGCGGAAAGACTCGTAATCTTCGGGAGCATGATTGGTGAATTCCGCGTCCTGAAAAGGATTGCGGTTCCATTCTTTTAAAATATAACCAGGGATATGGTCGAGCCACAATTGAAAATTTTTGTTGTGCTCTTGATCTAATTGACCAACTCCCCACCAAACGGAAACGGTTGGCGTCAGCCACGTATTATTTTCTTTGAAAACATCATAGAGTTGCTTTTCTTTTTGCAGGTCTATCCGATCAATAATTTTACGACAAGCATCGGCAATGTCCATGAAACTATTAACCGGTACGTCTCCCTGCGATATAGCAACCTGCACTTGAATCATGTGCTCAATTGAGGATTGTCCCAGCCTGGATACCTCCAGCAAAGTTTCCATTGGCGGAGAACTAAACGGGATATGACCTGCAAATTTCATGTCTTGCTGCTTAGCTGCTTTTGCGACTACGGTCAATTGCTTAAGATTTAAATTGTGATAAACCTTAATGAAGTCCACACCCAGTTCCTTTTGTGCTCTCACGGCCCGAACAATACTCTGTGAATCCGAAACACCTATTGTACCCGGCCATACTGGCGGAGAGCCATCAATCATTGAACCCGCCAGAATCATTTCCGGTCCTGATCTTTCCCCCCTTAACACTTCAGCGCGCCAGGACGATAACTTTTGGAATTTCACCGATAGATTACCTGTTGATCGTTCCAGTCCACCCCCCATATCGCGCACTCCGGTAATGCCGTTTGCGATATTAAGAGGAAAAAAAATGTCGGCATCACCCGTATGAACATGCATATCCCAAAGGCCAGGTATTAAATATTTGCCTTCTCCATTGATCAGAGTCTTTGAAATCAATTTTGATTCACCATGGGGTATGATGCTTTTTATCCGGTCTCCATAAATGATTACATCCTGCCCGGTGATTGCCCTGCCTTCAATAACATCGATCACGTTGGTATTTGAAATAATTATATCAGCCTGTTCCGGGGGAGTACAGGCGCTATAGATTATGGATGAAGCAAAAACAAAAAGGAGGTGTTTAAACTTGCTCATTTTTATCAGGCGTTACATGTCAATTGCTTTTTACTCCTCACACTTGCGCAATACTCTTCTCAATCATATCGCGGAAGAGCGGAATTAATCGTTCCACGCCATGTTCCAGGGGAAGCACCACCGGAATTCCCAACTCATTTTCTTTTTGCGAGGCATAGGCGCGCGCTTCTTCCAGTTTCATTTTACCTGTGTTGATCGTGAGGGCAACGGTTGGCGCGCCATAAATTTTGATGAGTTCAATTTCATCTTTCAGTTCGGGGATGTGGGCCGGGTAATATTCCAAATCTTTGTATTGTTTGCGGATGGGGTGATGTTGCAACACAACCGCATTGGCATCGGCTGAGATAATCCACTCCGACCCTGCCGGGCCACTGGGGTTACGGAGAGATGATTGCCCTTCGATAAAAATAATATCGGGCTTGGCTTCATCCCAGCAGGTTACGATGGCGTGCTCCATCTCACCGGAAATGAAATCGTTAAGCGTGGAATCAAAAATAAAACCATGGCGCGCGCCTTGCATCCACCCGGTTTGTCCTGTGTAGATCATCTCTGCTTTGAAGCCGGCTTTCCGCATGGCCTCCACCAAAAAACGCGTGGTGGTGCGTTTGCCCAGCGCGCAGTCGGTGCCCAGCACAGCAATCTTGGGGCAATGCACCCGTTTAATATCGCCCGACCAAAAGTGAAGGTCTTTGAATTTTTTTGGCTTGCGCACGTCAATAATTTCCAATCCCTTTTTCATGGCCAGGTTAGCCAACTCCGGATGATCGGAAACATAATCATGGAGACCGTTCACAATGCCGAAGCCTTTTTCCAACGCCTCCTTCAACATCACTTGCAAGGACTCAGGAATTACACCGCCTTTCGTGGCTACACCCAGGATGCAATACTTTGCTTGCGCTTTGCTTTGATCAACGAAGTCATTCAACGAAGCATAAACAGGGATGCCGCGCTTCTTGCCATCCAGCACGTCACCCGCATCGCGCCCGGGAAATTTATTGTCGATCACAGCCAGAATATTGAAACGCTCCGTGCCGCGGATTAATCCGTGCGCAGTCTTTCCGCTATAGGTATCGAGATAACCGGCCGTGATAATGATGGCATTACTTTTCTCCATGAGTTTGATGTTACAGTTTTAAGAGCCGAAAATTTCGGAAAAATAGTTGGGATGTTGATTATAAAAATTGCAAATCCTACCAGCATTTGTACCCAAATTGGTAACAATTAGTAGTTTTGTAATAAATGCGGATTATCGCTTCAAGAACATTGCGCAACTATTGGAGAAAATTTCCCACAGCCAAACAATCCTTGCTTGCCTGGTATGAAGATGTTGAGGATGTGAATTGGGAAACCCCGCAAGAATTAAAATGGCAATACAGAAATGCTTCGATCCTGTCAGATAAGCGAGTGGTTTTCAATATTCATGGAAACTCTTTCAGGTTAATCGTTGACATTGAGTACCGATTGAAAATTGTTTTTGTGATTTGGTTTGGAACCCACAAAGAGTATGATAAGATAAATGCTAAAACAATAAGCTATGATAAAGCCCATAAAAGATAATAAGAGCTATGATGCCGGGTTAGCCCGGATTTATTCCCTCATGCAAAAGAACATTAAGCCAGGATCGAAAGAATCTGATGAAGTGGAGGTGCTGTCCATTCTGGTGAAAGAATATGAGGCCAAGCATTTCCCGGTTCCACCTCCACATCCTATCGAAGCTATTAAATTCAAATTTGAGCAACTGGGAATGACCGAGTTGGAATTGGCCACTATTCTGGGGAACCGTTCCAGAAAGTCTGAGATTCTATCGGGGAAAAGAAAGCTGAGCCTGGCCATGATCCGCAAACTTCACCATGAACTGAAAATACCCGCCAGCGTTCTCATTCAAGCCTATTGATTTAGCCTTATCCAACACAGGGGTAAAAAAAAGGTCTTTGCAAACTTAGCGCCTGCCGGCAGGCAGGTACATTTTCTTAGCGTGCTTGGCGGTTAACCCACATTGCAGCTTTTTGACACCGAACGAGAAATTTCAATTTTTTTTCGGCTAAAAATTCATCACTAGCCCGTACCCCCCTACGGGAGAATAT
>JAYUHI010000426.1:0-8458 GCA_043767095.1 Bacteroidota bacterium | reverse complement strand
TCTCTTTGCTTAAATCGAAGAATATCAGAACTAACATCAGGACCAAGGCCAACTATAAAATCCTCGTAAGTATAGTTTTGATGGAATGTCACAAATTCGATTTGGCCTTCTTTTCTTAGCTGGTCGAATTTGGTCTTGTTCAAGGTATGATCTCCAAGGGATTTTCCTAAAGCTATTTCAATAGCCTTGTCAATACTATGGTAGGTCTTTCCAGTTCCAGGGGGACCATATAAGATTGAATTTAAAGGATTATCCACCTCCTCACTTGATTCAATTGAATCATAATCACCTTCACCTTTATATTCAAGTATGTCCAATAATTTCTCATAGTCCTTCATTAGCGACTTAATCACACCAGATGATCTTTGAATTAACGTGTCCCAATTAGCAGTGAGTATCTCAGCTCCCTTGAGGAAAACTACGATTGGAGAATTAGAGAAATCACCTCTGAAATCAACGTATTTTTTTCTTATTGGATCATTATCATTCAATCCTACGGTGTCAATTTTAACGCAAAAATCCTCTCTTTTAGAAAAAGTTAATGTGAAAGCAAGAACTTTCCATTTCTCCAGTTTGGGATTAGGATATAATTTAGCCCAGTGATAAGTTTCAAATTTATTGGCTTGATTGGTTGGCCTCTTCCTTATGGCCATAACTCCCTTTGGCAAGGTTCTTAAGACTACCTGTTGCGCCCAATACTCTACCTTCAAATAAGTTTCCTTTAAATGTTGATAGGTGACATCCATTCCTGGAATATCTTTCTGATATTCCATACCAGCGAACTTCTCTAATTGTGCAAAGTCTTCCTGGGTAAAGAACTTGGGTATAACTAGTTTCGCTTCAGTTTCCATTGCCTTAATTTTAATTTCCATCCATAGAGGGTTAAGGTTTATCTTGTCTTTTTCACGGTCAACTTTTCTAAATGGTATTTCAATCTTAAGTATTTTATTAAAAAGATATTTTTCAATATTCTTCGACTTAAGAACGTTCCAAAAGTATTTTTCAAATGATCTTCCAGGTGCTTTACCTGTTCTTTTTAACGTATACTCAGGCTCACCATTAACTATTTTGAAATCCGCTTTGAAATCATCGCGCTTCCCATATTCCTTTCCTTCTATTCCCCTAACGTCAATTTTAATTTCTTGAATCTCAGACTTTAGCTTTTTAATAAGCTTGGCTTCTTTAAATAGTAATCTCCAAAAATCTTCGTATGTCATAGTTTATTATTATGAAAGGTAATGAAAAGGAGGGTTGGAAGCCCTGTCACAAATCCAACTCAATCGTATCCCCCACGCCAAAGGTTTTTGAACCGCCTGCTTTCGGTTTAGTCGTCTGACGGCTTTGAGCCGTCTGACGACCCTTCTCCTCTTTACTTTCGATTTCTTCGAACAGGCTTACCTGTTCCGCTTTTTGCTTTTCTTTTCTTTCCGTCTTTTTGACCTTCGGACTTTCGGGCTGGCTTTCTTGTTTTTTTGGTTTTTCCTCTTCGAAGAGATTTGGTTGGTTTGCTTCTTCGCCTTTGACCGTGGGAACCTTGGCGTAAGCGGACTCTTTTTTTTTTGACCCTTGTGACTCCTCTTCTTCATCATCTGCTGGGCTGGCATCTTCCGGCTCATCCATCGGCTTCACTCTAACTACTTTGTTCTGCGACAGCCGGTTGCCCAGCGCTTTCCAGCCTTTCACGTCCACAATGTCCTCGAGATTGACTACTTCGGTCTGCTTCTCTTTTGACTTGCCGGTTTGCATCTCCACTTCCACTTCAGGCGTATCGCTGGTGGATACAAACTCCAATCGCGACCCAATGCCCTCCGAAATAAAACCAAAGTCTTTATCGGGTGTGGTGGTTTCTATTTTAAACCGCTTCACGAAATGTTGTTTGCTCTCGCCATCCCAGTAAACTGCCGAGATCACTTTCTTGATGTTGAACTTCTCAATCAATAGTGTAGCGTGGTCTGGCTCATAGCGATTGCCCAAATCAAATGAGGTAATTTTATAATTGCCGCTCTTGCTGATGGCAATGATCTGATCGTTGCCATTAAACTTGCCCACCTTTCTTCCGCGAACGTCTTTATTCAAGCGACCAGAGGCTTCATCAAACCATAGTTCCAATCCGCCCAGCGTGGTGCCGAGCGCTTCCTTGAAATCAACTTTGCGCACAGGATATTTGGTGATGGTATTACCCCTGACTCCCCTGCCTTTTATTTCCAGTTCAGAGAAATCAAAATCAAAAATCTTTTTACGAGCTGTGCTGCCCTGCGATAACTTAACCTCAACGAGTTGCGCCTCGCCATTTGGGTTGGCGCTGAGGTAATGCACTTTGGTGTTGGGATTGTCTGTGCCCACTACATATTCTTTGTCGCGCGTGATGGCCGGCATGGCAAACCGCTTGGCAAAAGATTTTCCGCTGCCGCCATCGGTGTAGATCATGTTATACACCATGCGCTCATCGCCTTTCTTCCAGACGCCCACGTGCATGATATCTTTCCCCATAAACACTTTTTCCGAAATGCGGCTCACCTTAGCTTTTCCATCTCTGCGTATAGCGATGATGTCGTCTAACTCCGAGCACTCGCAAATCAATTCCACTTTATCATCCTTCTTCAATCCATAACCAATAAAGCCGTCTTCGCGGTTTACATACAACTTCTGGTTGTTGGCTATTACCTCGGTGGCGGTAACGTTTTGGAAAGTCTTGATCTCGGTTTTGCGTTCGCGGCCATTACCGTACCTGGTCAATAAGTTTTGAAAGTAGGCAATCGCAAATTCGGTCAGGTGCTTTAAGTCATGCAGAGTCTGCTTTAGTTCGTTTTCCAAATCTTTGAGAAGTTCATCAGCTTTGAATGAATCATACCTTGAGATTCGTTTGATTTTAATTTCTGTAAGCCGGACGATGTCATCGTGGGTGATCTCCCGATAAAACTTCTTCTTGTGAGGCTTCAGACCCTTGTCGATGTTTGTAATTACCTCCTCCCAACTTTCACACTCTTCAATATCGCGGTAGATGCGGTTCTCAATAAATATCCTTTCCAAGGATGAGAACAGAATGCGCTCCATCAACTCATCGCGCTTAATCTGAAGTTCGCGCTTGAGCAACTTAACCGTTTGCTCGGTATTGATTTTCAGGATATCGTTCACCTTGAGAAACTGAGGCTTGTCGTCCACAATCACGCAGGCATTGGGCGAGATGGAAAGTTCGCAATCCGTGAAAGCATACAGCGCATCCACGGCCACTTCGGGTGAAATGCCTGGATGCAGGTGCACGGCAATCTCCAGGTCTTTTGCCGTGTTATCCACCACCTGCTTTACTTTTATCTTTCCCTTCTCGCTGGCTTTCACAATCGACTCCATCAGCGAAGCGGTTGTAGAGCCAAAGGGTATCTCTTTAATCGCCAGCATCTTTTTATCAACAATCTCAATCTTTGCCCGCACTTTAATTTTCCCTCCCCGGTAACCCTGGTCGTACTCGGTAATGTCTGCAATACCACCGGTGGGAAAGTCGGGATAGATTTTCGGGTTCTTGCCTTTCAAAATATCGATGGATGCTTTGATGAGTTCGCAAAAGTTGTGAGGCACTATTTTAGTGGACAATCCCACCGCAATACCTTCAACCCCCTGAGCAAGAAGCAGCGGAAATTTTACAGGCAGGGTCACGGGTTCTTTCTTGCGACCGTCATACGACAATTGCCACTCGGTTGTTTGAGGATTGTAAACCGTATCAAGCGCCAGCTTAGACAATCTTACTTCAATGTATCGCGGGGCAGCTGCGTTATCACCCGTGCGGAAATCTCCCCAGTTTCCCTGAGTATCGAACAACAACTCCTTCTGCCCAATATTCACGATGGCCTCACCAATGGCAGCATCACCATGCGGGTGATATTGCATGGTGTTGCCGATTACATTCGCCACTTTGTTGAAGCGACCATCATCCATCTCTTTCAATGAATGCATGATACGCCTCTGCACGGGCTTCAGCCCATCTTCAAGGCGGGGCACGGCACGCTCCAGGATTACATACGAGGCGTAATCGAGAAACCAGTTTTGATAGAGGCCGTCCAGGGAGGACAGCTCGTGCACAACCGATTCGCCACGGGCTTTGGGTTTGTTTGTGTTCTTGCTCATAACTAGCTAACTACAAATTCTTTAATCAATACATAATAGGCCATACCAAATAGAATCGAAATCAGGTTTCCAATCAGAAAAAAATCATTTGAGACTTTGTCATCATTGTCTTTAATCCGTGTAGCAATTTTTAGCGCAGCCAATAAGGTCAAAGCTGGCGGCATGTTATAAAGAAGGGAAACTAAAATGAACGTCCGTTCCAACATGCCTTTCAGAACGCTGATCCTGCTTATTTTGTCTTTGTTCGATTTACCGATAAACTTACTTATCAGAAAAAGTACGAAGTGAAGCGAGAACTCGCCTATGGCAAGAACCATTGTTAATTTTAATATCACTCCCGCCATTTTGGATTGGTCGTTTTGTACATCAGTTTTTTTAGGCAATTAAATTCTTCAATCATGAGCGAACCTCTCCTTCTCCAGATAGCCGTAGAGTCCTTTTGCAACCTAACGGCAACCTTTCTATAATCGCCCAATTCAAGAAATGCGGCTACTATTCTTACTTGCGATGGAGTCCAGTGGTCAATAATTCCTTGAAGGATGACAAACATAAGGTCCAGCTTTTCCGTTGCTTCATTGTCCTTGAGGGAAATCTTAAACCTTCGCCTCGCAGTTTTCATCACACTCAATAATTTACGCGCCTCTGTAAGGCCAGGCCCCAACATTTCATAAGCCCGTTGTTTGTTCAACTTAGTCTGGATTTCACCTTCATGTATCACAAAGCGAAGCTTAAAAGGTTTTTTTAGAGTGAGCAAGTATTTCTCTATCCCAAACAATATTTGAATAGCCGAAAATGGACTCTGCACTACACCTTGAAATTCATCGCCCAGGGTAATTGTAAAGGGTGAGAGTATTTGCTTTCGATTTGCTTGATTGATGTGGGCCACCATTGATATAAAGTCGTTCATCAACGCCTTACCATGCCGTTTGGAACTCCCTATTATATCCGCCATTAAAATCACTTTCATTGCTTACTACTGTTTTTCAAAGATTGCAGAATTTCTGCAATAAAGCAATCATTGCAGAATTTCTGCAATGAGGTCAATATTGCAGAATTTCTGCAATGGCTAAAAATCTCATTTCGGTTAATCATCCATCAACAAACCTCGAATGTTTTTGAACTCTTGAAGGTTTAACTTCATGAAAACAATGAATCTTGAACCGGAAACCCAAAATCAAGAAACAACCTCCTCCAACACTTCCTTCGCCTCCACTTTATCCAATTCAATTTTCAAATTGTCGATAATAAACTCCTGGCGGGTGGGTGTGTTCTTGCCCATGTAGAA
This sequence comes from Bacteroidota bacterium, assembly GCA_043767095.1. Lineage (GTDB taxonomy): Bacteria > Bacteroidota > Bacteroidia > Cytophagales > Cyclobacteriaceae > ELB16-189. The sequence continues at coordinate 3,054 of JAYUHI010000426.1, read as the reverse complement.
TTCAAGAATCTTTGGCAGATGGTCTTTCTTCGGATGGATGTTCACCGGCTGCAGCCGGATGTCGTCTCCAATGAAAGCACCAAACTCATCGGGTGAAATTTCACCAAGACCTTTGAAGCGGGTAATCTCCGGCTTACCGCCCAACTTAGTCACGGCTTTGTCTTTCTCCGCCTGTGAGTAGCAATAGATGGTTTCCTTTTTATTGCGAACGCGGAATAATGGGGTCTCGAGAATATAAACATGTTCCGCTTTCACCAAATCGGGGAAGAATTGAAGGAAGAAAGTCATGAGCAGGAGGCGGATGTGCATGCCGTCCACATCGGCATCGGTGGCAATGATCACGCGGTTGTAGCGGAGGCCATCCAGTCCATCTTCAATGTTCAAAGCATGCTGAAGCAGATTAAACTCTTCATTCTCATAAACTACCTTCTTCGTTAAGCCATAGCAGTTTAGTGGCTTGCCCCTCAAGCTAAACACAGCCTGGGTTTCCACATCCCTTGACTTGGTAATGCTGCCGCTCGCTGAATCACCTTCAGTAATAAAAATCATAGACTCGTGGCCGCGCTTGGATTTCTCTTCATCAAAATGGAAGCGGCAATCGCGCAACTTGCGGTTGTGGAGGTTGGCTTTCTTAGCCCGTTCATTGGCGAGTTTTTTAATGCCCGCTATTTCTTTCCGTTCCCGCTCCGATTGCTGGATGCGCTTCTCCAAAGCATCTTTTACTATTGGATTTTTATGGAGGTAAATCTCCACCTCCTTCGCCACGAAATCACCCACAAAATTTCGAACTGTGGCACCATCGGGGGCCATGTTCACCGAACCTAGTTTGGTTTTGGTTTGTGATTCGAATACAGGCTCTTGCACCCGCACGGCCACTGCCGCAATAATGCTTGCGCGAATGTCGGCAGCATCATAATCTTTCTTGAGCGCATCGCGCACGCCATTCACCAAACCTTCTCTGAAAGCCGCTAAGTGCGTTCCTCCCTGTGTGGTATATTGCCCATTCACAAACGAGTAATACTCCTCGCCATACTGGGTGCCGTGGGTCATCGCCACTTCAATGTCTTCGCCTTTGAAATGGATGATGGGGTAGCGTATCTCCTCGGGGTCGGACTTCTGCCTGAGCAAATCCAGAAGGCCATCCTTAGAGAAAAATTTCTGACCGTTACAGTTGATGATAAGGCCTGCATTCAGGAAGGCATAGTTCCACATCAGGTCGTCCAGGTATTCGGGAATGAAGCGGTAGTGCTTGAACATTGTGCTATCCGGCTCAAACTCAACCAGAGTTCCATTCTTCTCTGATGTTTTGGATTGCCTGGGATCGGAGGTGATTATTCCTTTTTTAAATTCAGCCAGCTTGCCCATTCCATCGCGGAAAGCGTGGACCTTAAAGTAATTCGAGAGGGCGTTGACGGCTTTCGTTCCCACGCCATTCAACCCAACTGATTTTTGAAAAGCGCCTGAGTCGTATTTGGCTCCAGTGTTGATCTTTGAGACGACATCGACCACCTTACCCAGCGGAATGCCCCGGCCATAATCACGAATGGTAACTTTCGAATCGGTAATCTTAATATCGATCACCTTGCCGAAGCCCATCATGTGCTCATCAATACAGTTGTCGACCACTTCCTTCACCAGCACATAAATGCCATCGTCTTTGGCTGATCCATCGCCAAGCTTCCCGATGTACATGCCAGGCCGAAGGCGGATATGCTCGCGCCAATCGAGCGACTTAATGCTCGCTTCGTTGTATTCAAACAGGTCTTTTGCCATGGTGGTAAGGATATAGAAGTCAGAATTTAGAAGTCAGAATTTGAAAACTGTTAACCTAAAAAAATCTCCTTCTTAAAGTTTAAAAAATTGGTTCTTCTAAGAAAGGAATTTTCGATTGCATTTCAATTAACAACTGTGTTTATCAACTTGGAAATATATTTGAAGATAACGCCTCTAACATATTGGTTACTACAGGGTAATGAATGAACTAGCCGACTTTAGGTTGAGCAACAAACCGGTTGATCAAATAGTAAACCGGCCAGGCAATGATCCAAATGAGGAGTAAACCCATGCTGCCGTACAGCGTAGGGCCAACCTTGGTGTAGTCGTATTTTTCAAAGCTGTTGAAAATAGTAATGAAGATAAACATGCTGATGAAAAAGGCATGAAAGGAAATGACCAGGCCATAATACCACGTGGCAAAAGGAGTTGAAAATTTCATCCGTGTTATTATAAACACCAGCGCATTGAACAGGCCAGCCAAACCCAGGCAGGAATAGAAGAGCATGCTCTTATCGATTGATGTTGCTCCCTCCTGTTCGCTGAAGCTCACCACTTGCGGCCAGGAGGCGTAACAGTAAATAAACACGGCAGTCATCGCCAAAAGCGAAACAAACCACACCACTTTAAAGACCTGAATAATCATGTTGCTATATTGTGGCGCAAATAACTCAAAAGGGAGCGAGATAAGTATGAGCAACAAAAGAAAAGTAGGCAATAGGTGGACAGCAGGCAGTAGGCAATGGGCAGTAGGCAGCATGCAGTTGGCATTTGGCATTTGGCATTTGATAGTCTTATCGATTCTACTAACAGCTTGTGGCAAGGCTTTACCTGACCTGGTTGGTATTAATATTTCAGAGTGGGAGAACGATAAAAATGGGTGCAACGGCAGCAGGAAGGAAGTGATGGAAAAAATGATTGCACAAAAAGACCAACTCCTCTCCCTTACTGAAATGGACATGACCAGTCTGATTGGCAAGCCCGACCAAACGGAACTGTATAAACGAAGCGAGAAGTTTTACAAATACTATTTTCATAACGGTCCCGGCTGCCCGGCTGACTCTATTCAACCGAAGGCCATGATAATCCGGTTTAATGCTATGGGATTGGCGAAGGAAGTGGTGGTGGAGTAGGTATTGGGTATTGGGGATTGGGGATTGGGGATTGAGAGTTGAATTATTAGGTGGACTTACGCAAAAATAGCTAAATTGTAAGGGATCACATTTTTTAAACTCGAGGTCATGAACAACAAACTACTTGACCTGTATAGTGATTACCTAT
>JAYUHI010000425.1:0-3576 GCA_043767095.1 Bacteroidota bacterium | reverse complement strand
TGTGGATTGTAAATGTTTTCGATGGGGGGCAATCACAAGTCGAACAAACGAAGCTTCAATTTCATAATACTGACTCTAAATCGCTGAAGGTCAATGTTAAAGATGAATATGGTAAGTCATTAAAAGTACGCTTGAGTGTTGTTGACAGCAAAGGTAAATTCTATGCTCCGCTAAATGCTGTTGTTCATGCTGATGATTCGCGGTACCCAAACCAATCAAAATTCGAAGCCCACTATTTTCATTCTGATGGCTCTGAAGAGATTATCGTGCCCAATGATAAATTAACCATACTGATTTCTCACGGCTCGGAGTATGAGCTGATAAAAAAAGAAGTTGACGCCAATACATTACCAACCATAGTTGATATTGTAATGAAGAAGCAGAACCTTCCTGCTGATTTTACCGGGTGGCGAAGTGGAGATTTACACGTTCACATGAATTATGGCGGCAATTATTTAAACACACCATCAAGGCTAATTCATCAGGCGGAGGCAGAAAATGTGAACTATGTTTTTAATCTGATCGTAAACAAAGAACAACGGTTTCCTGATGTAAATTATTTCTCCCCCAAACCAGAGCAATCATCAAGCAACACTACCATGATCCTGCATTCGCAGGAATTTCACACCAGCTTCTGGGGCCATTTAGGATTGCTGAATTTGAATGATCATTTGATTCTTCCTGGTTATTCTGGTTATGCCAAAACAGCCGTTGGAAGTTTGTTTCCTCATAATAGTTATGTAGCAGATCGTGCCCATGAGCAAAAAGCATTGGTGGGATATGTTCACCCGTTCGAGCAATCGGAAATTTTTCCTGAGCAGTCTCCAACCTTGTTCAATGAACTTCCCATTGATGTTGCACTTGGCAAAGTTGATTACTATGAACTGATGGGTTTCTCCGATCATAAAGCATCTGAGTTTGTTTGGTATCATTTGTTAAATGCAGGTTTTAAAATTCCGGCAGGCGCGGGCACTGATGCCATGGCCAACTATGCCAGCCTTCATGGGCCGGTGGGATTAAACCGCGTTTATGCAAAGCAATCGGGTGATCTAGATGAAAATGATTTTCTAAATAAAATGGTTGCCGGGAAAAGTTTTGTAACCAATGGGCCTGTCATTGGATTAACCATCGATGGCAAAACAAGTGGCGATAGCATTTTCGTTAATAAAAAAGGAAAGACTTTATCTTACTCTGCTTTTCTGCGAAGTCAGGTGCCCATCGATCTCTTTGAAATCATTTACAATGGTGATGTGATTGCCTCGCACACGTTGACCGGAACCAAGCAATCGGCTGATGTAACAGGTTCAATTAAAGTAAAGACCTCCGGTTGGTTATTACTTCGGGCATGGAATGATCTGGGTCATCCTGATCTGTTTGACTTGTACGCGTATGCCAGCACCAATCCGGTCTATATCGTTTCAGATTTATCCAATCCAAAACAAAGATCATCTGCTGAGTATTTTTTGAAGTGGATAGACCGCATCGAAAAGAAAATGGATGAGTTGCCTTTCAGAACTCCAAAAGAAAAGCAAGCTGTGCTTGATGATGTGCAACGGGCAAAGAATTATTACCAGCAACATTCAAAATGAAAATGATACGATTGAAGCATTCACTCCGGCTCTTCCCAGTTTTTGTGCTATCCGTTTGCACTTCATTCACAGTACTTAGCCAGCATTCACAAAACATCATTCGCGAAGATGTGATGATACCCATGCGCGATGGTGTGAAGCTTGGAGGTATTTTATACCGGCCCGACCGGGAAGGGAAATTTCCAGCCATCGTTTATCGTACGCCTTATGGTGTGGATGATTATGATCAGTACGCAGAGTTTCCGCTGAAAGCGGCCAAACATGGTTACGCAGTTTTTCTGGTTGATGTGCGTGGACGATTAAGGAGCGAAGGAGAGTTTGAAGCTTACCGGAATGAGAAGAAAGATGGTTATGATGTGATTGAATGGGTCGCGCAACAATCGCATTGCACCGGAAAAGTCGGGACTTATGGCGGATCGTATCCGGGCATTGTTCAATGGCAGGCCATGGCAGAAGCACCGCCACACCTGGAAGCGGCTGCACCGGAGATGACACCCATCGGCAGTCATCACTTTATTTATTATGGAGGAGCTTTTTCACATCCGTGGATTGATTGGTTCACTCCATACATACTGGCCGACAAGCGCAAGCGGGCCAACGATGCATCCGGCCCGTGGGATGATGAACCCGCAACAGAAGAATGGTTGAAGAGCGACCGAAAGAAATGGTACAGCTACCGGCCTTTGATTGAGCTGCCTTTGTTAAAAAAGTATTCGCCCGAATATTACGAGTGGCTCAGACATCCGGATTTATCTCCGTGGTGGGATTTTGTAAACATGGAGAATGATTTTTCAAAATTCCGCAACCCTGTATTTCTGGAAAGCGGTTGGTATGATGCTGCCTACGGCCCCGAAGGAGCGAGCAAGGCATTTAATAAAATGAGAAAAGAAGCGGCCACGACAAAAGCCAAAGAAAAAACATTGTTAATACTTGGCCCCTGGAACCACACTTCATTAACCACGCGCAAAACAACTTTTGGCGAAATTCAATTCGGCTCCAGTGCCGGGATCGATTATGATTCGGAATTACTGCGGTGGTTCGATGTTCAATTGAAAAGTGAAGCAGAAAAAAATCCACTCCCTGCCGTAAGCATTTTTACCATGGGAGAAAATAAATGGCATGCGGAATATGAGTGGCCACTTTCAAGGGCGGTGCCGGTTTCATACTATTTCGGGTATGCGCCAAAAGAAAATAAATACGGTGAGTTATTACCTCAGCCAGCCAAGGGTAAAGAAAGTACAAGTTATATTTTCGATCCGGCTAATCCTGTGTGGGATAAATCGTACGAGAAATCCTATCCATATGATCAACGGGAGATTGAAATCCGAAACGATGTTATTGTTTTTACATCAACGATTTTAGATCAAGACATTGAGGTGACCGGAGAAATTGTTGCCGAACTCTTTGTGAGTTCAACGGCCAAAGACACCGATTTCTCTTTTACGCTTTGCGATGTTTACCCCGATGGAAAATCCATTAACCTGCATGGTCTTGATGCAGGCTACTTGCGAATGCGTTACAGGAACGGCTTTGAAAAACAGGAGTTGATGAAACCCGGTGAACTGTATAAGATTCGGATTGGCCAGGTATATACGTCAAACCTTTTTAAGAAGGGTCACCGCATCCGGGTTTATATTACGAGCAGCAAAGCACCTCATTATGATCCGAACCCTAACACAGGAACGGAGATTGCCTCAGAAAAGAATTTAGTTCCGGCCACGAACACAATTCATCACAATAAGAAAGAGGCATCGAGAATTATACTGCCAGTTATTCCAGGAAAATAAAAAGTTTAACCACGAAGTTCGGGAAAGGGTTAACCGCGAAGAGCGCAAAGTTTTCGCAAAGTTCGCGAAGAATACTTCGTACTCTTAGTGTCTATCCTTTGGGGTGCATTTCAAATTGTCGCGGTTGGCAATAAACATTCGACCCCTACGGGGTCGGTTTGATATTGTAATCCGATCTACAAAGATTTAATCCCTATCGG